>JBCBHL010000246.1:0-11086 GCA_038525605.1 Bacteroidota bacterium | reverse complement strand
CTCCAACTCTTCCATACTGTTTGTTAGTGAGTCCTCCAGTGGAAGAGTTGGAGATAGTTCTATAATTGGTTGTGGATGTTTTGCTGAAAACCAATCTTGCGCTGTTTCAGCAACTGGTTACGGTGAATTTTTCATTAGATCAGTGGTAGCTCATGATATTGCCGCTCTCGTAAAATATAAAGGGCTCAGTCTACAACAGGCAGCAGATGAAGTCATTCACAAAAAACTTGTGAATCTTGGAGGAGAAGGAGGAGTCATTACTGTTGATCGTGATGCCAATATTGTATTGTCATTCAATTCTGAAGGAATGTATAGAGGTTGGCTAACCAGTGATGAAAAGGCTCAAGTAGCAATTTTCAAGAACGTTTATTGAGTTTAAAGTAAGAAACTATTTTGATGAGTAATAGAAAAAAGCCTAAAAATGTGGGACTTCTCAAACGGTAATTCTATAAATATTAAAATCGTGTTTTTTTAATAAATATTACTTATTGCTTCATTCTCGTCTTTACAAGCTTCTTTTCGACGCTTTTCTATCACTGTTTTAGCCTCGCAAATATTAGCCAATCGTTAAGGCCATATGGCCTGAACGACGGACTTTTAGTTCTCCAAACTAATTTCATCGAGGTTTATAAATTCTATCGTATCTGCTTCGCCTAGTGTAATACCCACGACAGACTCCTTCGATATTTTACCAGCGAGAATTTCCTTCGATAGTTTGTTTAGAATTTCTCTCTGTAAAACCCTTTTCAATGGTCTTGCGCCAAATTGAGGGTCAAATCCGATTTTGCCCAAATGATCCAGTACTTCGTCGCTGGCCTCTAATTTAATGCCTGCTTCGTCAAGTCTTTTTTGGATGATTTTAAACTGAATGCTGACGATTTTCCTTAGATCATCTACGCTCAATGGCCTGAACATAATCGTTTCATCAACTCTGTTGAGGAACTCCGGTCTCACAGATTTTTTGAGCAATTCAAAAACCTGATGTTTCGTGTCTTCAATAATCTGATCAGTATTCCAACCTTCGATTTTCTCGAAATTCTCCTGTATCAAGGTAGACCCGATGTTGGTAGTCATAATGATCAGGGTATTCTTGAAATTGGCAATTCGTCCTTTATTGTCCGTTAGTCTGCCATCGTCGAGTACTTGCAGCAGAATGTTAAATACATCTGGATGAGCCTTCTCTATTTCGTCCAGCAGAATAACTGAGTATGGTTTCCTTCTTACCGCTTCCGTTAATTGACCGCCTTCATCATAACCCACATAACCCGGAGGTGCTCCTATCAGCCTGCTAACAGCGTGCCTTTCCTGATATTCGGACATGTCTATTCTTACCATCGAATTTTCATCGTTGAAAAGGTATTCTGCCAGTGCCTTTGCCAACTCCGTTTTGCCGACACCAGTGGTTCCCAGGAAGATAAAAGATCCTATTGGCCTCTTAGGGTCCTGAAGTCCGGCTCTGCTTCGCCTTACAGCATCAGAGATAGCTGTTATCGCCTCTTCCTGACCGGCGACCCTTTTGCCTAATTCATCTTCCAGGCTCAATAGTTTTTCCCGATCACTCTGCAGCATTTTGGTTACAGGTATCCCGGTCCATTTGCCGACAACCTCTGCAATATCTTCAGCCTCCACTTCTTCTTTGAGTAGTGAACTTTCGCCCTGCATTTCTGCCAGCTGCTGCTTGTAAAGTTCCAGTTGCTTCTCGCTTTCGGAAACCTTGCCGTATCTCAACTCTGCTACTTTTCCAAAATCACCGCTTCTTTCAGCCCGTTCTGCTTCCAGTTTATAGTGCTCGATATTTTCCTTTTCTTTCCTGATGCCCTGAATGACATTCTTTTCATTTTCCCATTTAGCCTTCAGCTCATTTCTAACTTCTGACAATTCCGAAATCTCTTTGTTGAGGATTGCTTCTTTCCCTTTATCCTTTTCACGTCTGATCGCCTCCCGCTCAATTTCCAATTGCATGATTTTGCGTTGAAGCTCATCGAGTTCTTCTGGCAAACTGTCAATTTCAAGCCTTAGTTTGGCCGCAGCTTCATCCATTAGGTCAATCGCTTTATCTGGTAAAAACCTGTCCGAGATATACCTGCTGGATAATTCTACAGATGCAATTACAGCGTCATCTTTTATTCTTACACCGTGATGAATCTCGTACTTGTCTTTGATGCCTCTCAGAATGGAAATAGCATCCTGAGTATCCGGTTCATCGACCATTACTGACTGAAAACGCCTTTCAAGTGCTTTGTCTTTTTCGACATACTTCTGATATTCTTTCAGAGTAGTCGCACCTATCGCGTGAAGCTCTCCACGTGCCAATGCCGGTTTCAATAGATTCGCAGCATCCATTGCACCCTCACCACCGCCTCCGGCACCTATCAGTGTATGAATTTCATCAATGAAAAGGATGATCTCTCCATCCGAGTCAGTAACTTCTTTGATCACAGCCTTCAATCTCTCCTCAAATTCTCCTTTGTATTTCGCTCCGGCCACTAGTAATCCCATATCCAGGGAAATCAATGTTTTGGATTTCAGGTTCTCCGGTACATCGCCATCTACGATCCTCTGAGCCATTCCTTCCACGATAGCAGTTTTACCCACTCCCGGTTCTCCCAATAAAATAGGGTTGTTTTTTGTTCTTCTGGATAATATTTGCAGTACTCGCCTGATTTCTTCATCTCTGCCTATCACCGGGTCGATTTTGCCAGCCTTAGCAGCCTCATTGAGGTTAATGGAATACTTTTCAAGTGATCGATACTTAGATTCCGCATTTTGATCCGTGACTTTATCACCACCTCTTAACTCTTTAATGGCACTAATCAACAGCTTTTCTGTAATGCCGTTTTCTTTCAGGAGACTGGCCACCTTATCAGAACCTGCCAACAATCCCAAAATAATGTGCTCTACCGCTACAAAATCATCATCAAACTCTTTTAGGTAAGATTCAGCTTTCATTAAAGCAGCGGCTGCATCATTCGATAGATATGGCCTTTGTCCGGAAGCCTTCGGATAGCTCTCCAGTATATTGTTAATTTTCGTGTCTACCTGAGCCCTGTTGACAGAAAGTTTCTTAAAAATGAATGTGATCACATTTTCATCAACTTCCAAAAGCGCTTTGAGCAAATGTCCGGTTTCTACAACCTGTTGTTCGCCAGCCTGCGCAATTTCTGTCGCCTTGTTGAGCGTCTCTTGCGATTTTATTGTGTATTTATCAAAATTCATATCTCTTCTCTGGTTGTTTTCACATTTATCAAGTCCAGCGAATAGCGGACGTGTTTTGCTCTTTATGACTCAATTTGTGAGCCAATCCCAAAAGTCAGACAAAATGACCTGAAAACCTCTTTCTGCTGTTCGAAATCGGACAAATTGTCTTGAATGAAAGTGAGTAGCTGTCAATTATAACGAGATTCAGTCTGGAGTTTACTAGAATTTCCAGTGAATTTGACCTACTTCAAATCACTTTTTCTATTTTACGGAAGTATTTATCATCACGATTACTGGAAATGAAAAGAAGGAAGTTTTTAGACAAGGCGATTGCTACCGCCGCAGTTGTAGGTTCTGGAAGTGTTTTGGCTGCCTGCGGAGGCGATGAAAAGGAGAAAAAGGCAATCGAATCAGTCAATATAAACTTCAATAAATCATTTCGATGGAAAATGGTTACTACCTGGCCTCCAAATTTTCCGGTAGTGGGAGAGGGCTGTGTGATGATGGCAAAATGGATCGAGGAGATGTCTGGTGGAAGAATGAAAATTCATGTATATGGTGGAGGTGAGCTAATTCCTGCTCTGGAGTGTTTCGATGCGGTAAGTAATGGAGCAGTAGAAATGGGACACGGTGTTGCCTACTATTGGGCCGGAAAAGTGCCTGCGGCTCAGTTTTTTGGAGCTGTTCCTTTTGGCATGAATGCCAATCAGAGCAATTCGTGGGTGATTTCAGGTGATGGTGGTAAGCTTTGGGAGGAGATTTACCAGCCTTTCGATTTGTTGCCTATCACCTGCGGTAACACTGGCGTGCAGATGGGCGGATGGTTCAACCGTGAAATCAATACGGTCGATGATCTGAAAGGTTTGAAGATGAGAATACCCGGACTGGGAGGAAAGGTATTTAATAAGGCTGGAGGAACAGCAGTATTGGTTTCGGGAAATGAGGTATATACTAATCTGGAAAGAGGTGTGATCGATGCTACGGAATGGATCGGGCCATACCATGATTATAAAATGGGTTTTTATCAGGTAGCTAAAAACTACTATTATCCGGGATGGCACGAACCGGGAGCCACTTTGGAACTTTTGATCAATAAGTCGAAATTGGCAGAATTACCATCGGATTTACAACAAATTATTAAAACTGCGGCATACAGGCTTAATCATTGGATGGGTGCCGAATTTGATGCTAAAAATGCTGTCTTTCTCAATAAGTTGGTTCAGGAAGAAGGCGTACAGCTAAAGGAGTTTCCTCAGGAAGTGCTGAAAACTTTCAATTATTATACTCAGGAGACCATTGCAGAATTGGTGGACCGGGACCCTACCAGTAAAAAAGTGTATGAGAATTATACAGCCTTCAGACAGTCGCTGGAATCCTGGTCAAATATAAGTGAAAGAGCTTACTACGATAAATTGACTTTTTAGTATTAGTATTCTATATTTTATCTAGTATCAGGCTGACTGCTGACGGTACATTGATTTGACCTGACGAGATTCTCTCAATAGATTGGTTGATTTCCTGCTTCAGCTCAGGTGATTTATAAAGCTTTTGGAGAAGTTTATGTTGCAGAAGGTTTGTAAACCACTTTTGCTTTTGATCTGCCCTGTTTTTTTGTAAGAAGCCATTTCCACTCATTTGATTCATAAACTGCTGAATGATCTGCCAGGCATCTTCTATGCCAGTGTTTTGAAGTGAAGAGCATAGGCTTACCTGTGGAATCCAATTGTTGAGATTAGGCGGGAAAAGATGAAGCGCATTTTGATAATTGACTTTCGCTCTTTTTGCTGTTTTGATGTTGTCACCGTCAGCTTTGTGGATAATGATGCTATCTGCCATTTCCATGATGCCGCGTTTAATACCCTGGAGTTCGTCTCCCCCGCCAGCAAGCATCAGGAGTAGAAAAAAGTCGACCATTTCCTTTACCATTGTTTCGGATTGGCCAACCCCCACTGTTTCAACAATGATACAGTCAAAACCAGCAGCTTCACACAGCAGAATCGTTTCATGGGTTTTGTGTGCCACTCCTCCCAGTGTAGAACCGGACGGGCTGGGCCTGATGTAAGCATCCGGGTCTCTTGCCAGGTTTTCCATTCTGGTTTTATCACCTAAAATACTGCCTCCGGTCTTTTGACTGGACGGGTCAATAGATAAAATAGCGATCGACAGACCCTTGGAAGTCAGAAAATTGCCAAATGTGTCGATAAAAGTGCTTTTTCCCACCCCGGGAACACCAGTAATTCCTAATTTTATGCATTTGCTGCTTTCATCTGAAACAGGTAATTTACGAATCAGTTCGGTCGCAAGAAGTTCGTCCGAAGGGTTTGTGCTTTCAATTAATGTGATCGCCTGACTTAGAATAACTTTATTTTGGCTAAGGATTCCTTCAAGGTATTTTTCTGTTGATAGTCTTTTTCGCTTCATTGGTTGTAAATTAAATGCAATCTCGTCGAAAAAAATTGTTTAATTTTAATATTAAATTATATTTTACTAATTTTAACTTTGTATATTCACACAGGAAATAAATAATTGTAGCTAATTTAGAGTCTTACACCACTAACTAGAACAAGAGATATGTTGAGAAAGATTTGGCTGGACGTAATATTCGCTTCAATTTTTATTTTTGTATTAGCCTTCGGTATCAGCAATGCCGCGGCTTTAAAGGTCTTTGATTTATTTGATCCCATTGGGGAAGCTTTCGATGATATGGAGTTTACAGACATTGTATTCTCGCAATTACGAGAGGCCCCCGTTCCCGACGAAAGAATCGTTTTGGTGAATGTTGCTAACGAAGGCAGAGCCAGTATAGGTACAATGCTCAACATCGTTAATAAATTTGATCCAATGGTTGTAGGTATGGATTTGCAGTTTTTGGTTCCCAAGGATTCATTGGAAGATGCAATTCTCGAGGAGGCATTTGCAAATACCAAAAACCTGATACTTCCGAGTAAGGTATTGTTTGATTTTGAAGGAAATAAAGAAAGAGATTCTCTTGAACAGGTAATACCAAGGTTTTTACAACATGCTACTGATACAGCTTTTGTAAATTTATATTCTGCAGGGTCTCAGGTGCAACAGGATTTAAAGATGTGTCGTAAGTTTATAACACACGAAGTTGTACGGGGAAAGGATCAATTTGCTTTTGGTGTCAAATTAGCTCAGCACTATGACACTGAAAAAGCACAGAAATTTTTAGACCGAGGCAATCATATTGAAGTCATTAACTACAGAGGGAATGTTTTCGATTATGGAGCTTCAGAATTTGGAACACTATTTTATGCACTTGATGTTGTCGATGTATATTCAGAGAACTTCTTACCGGAAGTAATAAAGGATAAAATCGTGATTTTTTGTTATTTAGGTAAATACCTGGGTGACAGAGAGTCGTTAGAAGATAAATACTTTACTCCGGTTAACAGCAAGTATATAGGTAGAGCCTATCCTGATATGTACGGAGGGGTAATTCATGCGAACATTGTTTCCATGATATTAAACGAAGATTATGTGAATGAAATGGGAGAAATTCCTTCATACATTTTGGCAGTTTTGCTTTGCCTGATAAATGTGGCACTATTTTCGATAATATATATCAAGTTACCTCGATGGTACGATGGAGTCACGAAGTTGATTCAGTTGGTTGAGATTTTTTTATTAGTGTCTCTAATCATTTATGGATTCCATACGTACAGTTACAAGTTAGAATTGATTCCATCTCTCGCAGTAATAGCATTAGCCGGTGATTCACTAGAAGTGTATTACGGAGTTATCAAAAATGCATTTACCCGTGAGCGGAAGAAAAAAGTTACAGAGGTTAATAAACTTTAACAAAAAAGAAAAGGGTTTAAATTTTAATTATTATGAAAACTATTTTTGCTTATTTCACGATAGTATTCCTGTTTTTTGCAGGAAGTAATGCCTTCGGCCAGGGGGATTATATTTTCCGTGTGCTTGCAAATAAAGGTAATAATTCTGTCAAAAAATCCGACGGTAAAACTGTTGGTTTGAAGACAGGTTCCACCTTAAAAGCTGGCGATCAGCTGATCGCTTCATCCAATTCTTATATTGGATTAATGCACAAAACCGGAAAAACTCTGGAGGTGAGGCAAGCAGGGGTCTTGAAAGTCAATGATCTCGTTAAAAAAGTTGCTGCGAAGAAAACTTCCGTTACCGGAAGGTATGCCCAGTATGTCATGAATAAAATCAATGACGATGGCGTTAGCGACAATTACAGAAGAAACAACAACGTTACTGGTGCTGTAACCAGAGGAGCTGAGTTTGCCATCGGATTTGTACTTCCGGTAGAAGATAATAAGATCAAAGTCTACACACCTAATTTCGTACTAAGATGGGTGCCTGCACCTGAAGAAGGTCAGGAAATTAGCTTCGACGGGAAGGCTTTTAATATCACTATCAAAAACATATTCGATGAAGTGATTTATAAGCAGGAAACCAATAAGACAAGCGTAATTTTGAATCTTGATGAGATTAAAAATGAGTCTTCTTTATTCTTGATTCAGGTTACTTCCATAGAAGAAGAGGCTGCTAATACTCTAAAATCTATAGAATATGCCATTGAAAGAGTAAGTCTGGATGATAACCCTGAATTTAAGGCCGAGATGGACGCAGTTTTAGCGGAAGTTGAGACAGAAACCAGTGTAGGTAAATTAGTGTTGGCATCTTTCTACGAGGAAAAAGGTCTGCTTTTAGAAGCGATGACACAGTACGAAGAAATCATCAGCTCTAATCCTGAAGTTGACGCCTTTCAGGAGTTGTACAAAGAGTTCCTTGCAAAAAATGAAATGGTTATAGGAACAAAAAAATCTGACGAGGAATAATCGTCATTTTCTTTAAAAAATCAGAAGGTTGTCTTGGCTACATAGTCAGGGCAACCTTTTTTTATGTACAACACTTTCTAAAAGCTTCGGAAAAGGTAATATTACCTCTGATTCCTGTAATTTCAAGGCAACAATAATTTATAACGACATCATGTTAAAACTTACAAATATCTTTATTTACCCAATCAAAGGTTGTTCAGGAATAGCTTTGGATCAGGCAGAACTGCAGGGACGAGGGATAAAATATGACAGGAGATGGATGCTGGTAGATGAATCAGGGAATTTTATCACTCAGCGAAGTTTTCCTGTACTCGCGATGATCAAAGTGAGTATTGAAGGTGAGTTTTTACAGGTAGCTTTCAAAGAACGTAAGCATCAGATTCCTCTTCATACAATAGCAGCAGGTGAGCCTGTAGAAGTGAAAGTATGGGACGATTTTGTGCCCGGTTTTCCAACAGCTGAAGCGGATCATCAATGGTTTTCGGATATTTTAAATAGTAATGTGAGGCTCGTGGCTATGCTTGATCAGTCGATAAGACCTGTAGATCCAAGATATGCAGTTGACAAAACAGAAGAGGTTAGCTTTGCCGACGGATATCCTTTTCTGGTGATTGGTGAAAATGCCCTGCATACGCTTAATAGCAGAATTGAAGGTGAGCCTTTAAAAATGGACCGATTCAGACCTAACCTGGTATTTAGTGGAGGTGAGCCGCATGAAGAGGATTCATGGGAAGAGTTCAAAATAGGTAATTGTGACTTTTATGGTGTGAAACCCTGCGCAAGATGTCAGATGACAACCATCGATCAACAAACGGGAGTGGTGGGAAAAGAGCCCTTAAAAACCTTGTCAGCGTATCGAAAAATTGGAAATAAAATTCTTTTTGGACAAAACTGTTTGCTCAAATCTGGTGATATGATCAGAATCGATGATGAAATCACTGTTTTGAAAAGAGGTGAATCTCCAATTAATGGAGAGAATTGAGTGGTAAAATTAGGATTTTTTACCACTCAGAAAATAAATTTATTCCATTCCAATCATTACAAAAGGCCCCCAGTAAATAGGCTCTTTGTATTTGTTTCTGATTTCTTTTTTGGCCTGAATAAAAGAACCTCTTTTGTCTCCTGTTTGCATCCACTTGTCATAGAAGGACACCATCAGCTCTTTTGTGGCCTGATCTGAAACCTTAAAAAGACTCATAATCACTGATTCAGCACCTGCAACAAGGAATGATCGCTGCAGACCATAAACACCTTCCCCGCTCTCAAGTTCTCCCAAGCCTGTTTCGCAGGCACTTAATACCACTAAGTCGGTTTGGTCCAGGTTGAGGTTCATTGCTTCATAGGCTGTCAGAATGCCATTGTCTACGTTGTAATTGTATTTCGTCTGATTAAAAATATCTCCGGCACCTGTCAGTAACAATCCCGATTTTAGTAGTGGATTGTCGTAAACATAACTGGAGGCACCTGCCTTTGCAACTTTAGCGCCTTCGCTCTGGAAAAAACCATGCGTTGCAATGTGCATAATTCTTGGATTATTGACTTTTTTAATTTGCTCCTCCGTTGCTTTATTGGCAAGGTATTCATCAGTTTTCCAGCCCCGCTCATTGAGTAAAGATTCCAATCCTTTCACTTCACCTCTCGTTCCTGGTAATCTGGAAATGACTTCCGCATTTTCCCTGCTGATCCCGGATTCACGGGTAGGAGCTCCTGGCTTTGTAGAAACATAAAATTTGGGGTCACCGAAGATCATCGCGATCCTCGCATCACGTTTTTTGGGCTCCTGAACCCTGGTGCTGTAGATTTCTTTGGTATTGTTGACCAGTACAATGTTTGAATTGTCCAGTACATATTTGTCATTATCTGTAGGAATTGCCTCGAGATTGATTTGATTGTAGACGCCATCGGGTGAAAGGAAGATCTTCGGTAAGTTTCCAACTCTCTGCTCAATCGGTTTCCAGAAATTTTGGTAGGAAAACCTATCCTGAACTCTGAATTTGATACTGTTCCTGTAGTATTTGAGATATTTGGATTCGAGTTCTTTACCATTTCTGATCAAAATCAACTCCGGTACAAATTTCTTGTCAGGTTTTAAGTAAAAAACTGCATATACAACAGAGTCAGTAAAATTATGATCGAAATACCTGAATCTCGACATTTCCAAAGCTACCTCGTTTGGATTTAGTTTGTTTTGTATTTGTTTCCAGGTGACTTGATTATCGCTATTGGCTTTACTGAAAATTGATGATTTCTGACTGAGTTCCTTTTCAAGTAATTCTATCTCTGTCGATAGTGAATTTGTATTGATCTCATTTTGAGTCAATTGCTCGCTGCTTAGTGAAAGCGCATAAGTCAAGAGCTCTTTTTTGTCGATCCATTTGTTATAAGTTTCCTTGAGCGCTTCGTCACCGCTGTTCAAAATCGCCTCCCTGGTCTTTTTACTTGAATTGAGAAGCAAAGCCTTGGATAGTAAGGTTTTGTTAAAAAGATCACCGACAGCTGCATTGTCTCTTCTTTGGTCGGCAATTACCAGGGTGAAATAAAATTCGTAATCGGTTTTAATAGTATTCCAAAACTTAGCTTTTTCTCTCTCGGAAAGGGTTTTGAAGTAACTTTTGATGAACTGCTGATAGTTATCCAGTACCTCATTAATATACTCTTTTGCTTTTCTTTTGTCACCATTCATGTAGAATGTCCTGCTGAGTTTGGACAGAGACTTGACATATTCCGGATGATCGGTGCTGAAAAGCCGCTCGTATATTTTCTTAGCTTCCTGATAGTATTTGTCAGCTTCACCATAGTTTCTTTTTTCGTATTCGATATCGCCTTTCAAGATGCTAACCGTTGCGGAGTTTACATTGTTTCTTCTGCCGATTTTGTCCGACCAGATTTTACCAGCTGTATTGAGGTAGCTGGTGGCAAGGTTGTATTTCTTATCAGAAATATTAATGATAGCGAGATTTTTTAGGGTCTCTGCATATGCCGGACTTAATGATCCCAGCTTTTTACCAATCAGTTTTTCAGCTTGCAGAAAAAGCTGCTCTACTGATTGATAATCA
>JBCBHL010000245.1:0-11341 GCA_038525605.1 Bacteroidota bacterium | reverse complement strand
TTCATACAACCATTTAGCTTCATCGGTGTAGGTAAGGCTTGCCAGATTCAGTTGCCTTTCATCTTCATGATGGAATCCTATTTTACCAATTCCTTCGGAAAGCCTGTTATGATTACCGGAACGAACAACTTCGAAGGAATTTACAGGGCCATCGACCAGAGAACTTTCAGACATTGAAGATTTCACCAATATAATCCTGTCGAATGCAAGCTCAAGTTTGAAAATGTGATAAAGCTGATGATCGCTAAACTCAAGTAAGTCACCTTCTCTGAGAACATCCAGAACTTCGCATGATTGTCCTACCGGTAGTTGCAAATACACCTGACTACCAACAGTTTCAACAGATAACGTTACATCATTTACCTTTAATCGTTCATTAACTGAAATTTGGCCCATCTCTGAGTATTTCCATGAAGCCGGAATAGATTGAGTCACATAAGCACCAACATGTTCATCGTATGTCTTTGTTACAACGGGTTTACCAGTCTCTTCATTGAAAGCCAGATGCTCTGTTGTATGATAAATACCATCCTGATACACTCTAACGCCTCGCTCAATAGCTGGATAACGAATAACCTTGGTAGTTCCATGTGTATGTAATTCTCCATCTACATCGGCCTGGAAAGGCCACAAGGTGAGAAAAGGGATCACAAAAAATGGATATATTCCGATAGTACCGTCAAATTCAACATTTATGTCATCGGTTGTTTCTATTACTGATTTTTGAGCCTGGGTGATATCGACTTCCCGGCCAGGATTTTTCATAGAAACAGCTCCAAATAACTCATCAACCACGGGAACTCTATCTTCAGGTTCGTAGTAGAAATGAAATTGTTCTGAGGACATTACATCATCGGAATTTGATAAGGGGTCTTCGAATACACCAGGGAAAGTTGCCTGCCTTTTGATTTGGCCATGCATATTGTTTAAGATGAAGCTAAACCCCTGAGTTGCATACTGATGGTTTACTAACTTGTTTTTTAAGCCTGTAAATCGCATTTCATATCTTTGCCTACTATCATCCAATGGCGTCATTTTGGTTTTTACAGGAAAATCCTTGGCTGTATGATATTCCTGGACACTATATCCGGGAGCAGTTTTACCACGATGAATGTTGCTTGCAATAACCTTAGAATAACCAACAGAGGGTGCAGGATACAATCTTTCCCCTATCGGACCTTCTGAGGTCTCTTTGTCTCGACCATAAATCATCTTGTTTAAAACTGTTTGACCTTCTCTCGCGATGTAATCGACTAATATATTTTCCTCTCTCATCGATTGAGGCTCGCTAGTAGCAACACCACTACTAATTATTCTACCCTTTTTATTGAGCGTTTTGTAGATGTATTCAGTACCATAGAGCACATCTTCGGCAAGGGTATTATCGAATGTTAATAATCTTTTGACACGAACACCACCGCCAATTTTAGGGTTAGGTGTTGGAACTCTTAAATAGGAAAGACCTGGGTCAATCGATTTACAGAGAATATTCGGAGTTAGATTAGCTGTAAGAAAATTTGCTAACTGCAATACCACGTCTTCAGGATTAGTTTGACTATCGTTAAGACCAGTAACGCCGCAATCGTCATTGTCTAACATCCCCAACCTGTTTGCTCTTACATATTCCCTACAAATTTTGCCTGGTAACTTAGTTTGGTTTGCACTTTCAAGTTCAACCTTCACATAATTATTTTCAATCGATACATTTTTTACATCTGCATATCCTGAGATATACTCGACATTGCATTTGTTAATATCCGGTGATCCTTCTCCTTTTAGCTTATAGAGAAACTTGTAATATATCTTTTTATCCGTATTCTGATATCGTTCTTGGATCATTGCTTTTAGATCATCGGCGCTGGTTAGTCCTGTAGCCTCATGATCAATTCTGAAAGCATTTTTTTGTCCATCAATTTCTGTGTGGTGTAAAGGAACCATCACATGCGCTTCCTGATTCTGGACGTAAGCATAATCATCTTGCTCATACTGAATATGAATCTGCCCTCCAGACGGTAATGTTATAGCCTTCAAATGCCAGGCAGCCGGGTCATAGGTTTTATTGGGGACCTGAGATTGATCAAGCCATGTTTTAAAATCACCATATTGGATATTTCCTGCGACCTGGTAGTGACCCCAGGCATTTCCGTTATGAGGATTGTAATTCGGATTTTCCAGGTCAAACATTGGGGTACCGAGATCATCAACCGGGTCTTCCAAAGTATTTCCGAAATTTTCAAATCCATCATAAGGAGTCGGATAATCCACTTCGGGGTACTTGTAATCGAAATAATAGGGACTAATGCGGGCTACTCCGTTATAGATAAACTTGACAGATTTCAATGTTAACTTACCCCTTCCTATTGCGTTGTTAGGTGCATTCTTCATCAGTTCATTTGAAAAGTCTCCATCGTCACCCTCAAAATCAAGTACTACCTCTTTTATAGGTTCTCCATTAAAATCGCCTTTACTGTAAGGCGCTGTGCGATCTTGAGATTTTAGAGCTTTCCTGGAATATAGACTGATACTCCTGAGTTTCTTCAACTGTTGTGCGGAACTAGCAGCACCTCTCATTGCATCCTTTTCATTCTTAGCTGCTCCAAATGCGTCCCCAGTCCTGGACTCTAGAGAGAAGATGGCTATATGAGATTTAGTTTCTATCGATTTGAGATATCTAACTTCTTTTTCACCGTAAGAGACCGAACCAAAATCATCTCTTCTATCTGACAACTCATTTCTTTGGTAATACAGGCCTTTATATGGCATTCTCCACTTATACCAATTATCTTCATCATATTGAGCTTCGTAATTAAACCTGGTATAACCACCGAAATCATCGACCGTGGGGCCATCTCCAGTTACATCTAAGTAATCAATGCCGTTAATTTCTGTCAATAAGTAAGCCGTTGCATAGGGGTCTGCCTTTGAGGTTCCTAGTTTTACTTCTTCGTTAAATCCATTGACTATGTAATTATCGGTAACGTCATTTGATGACACACCTCTTACTCCATAACTTAAACTGCCCTCATTTTTACTTCGTACAGGCAATCCATAGGTATATCGCATACCAGTTTCATTGACAATAGAGAACTCCCCTATTGCTTCATCGTCGGACCTAAGTTCCGAAGATGTTAATTCGGAACTCTTTGAATAAGCCTTATAATGTACATTATTGGAAGTCTTCTTGATTTCTGCATTTGTATTGTATCCAATGTAAGAAGATCTACCGGACCTCTCTCCAGCTCCGGGATTAGCAGACAGGTTCGCTACACTTCCTGTTCTGGGAGAAGCCTGCTGCGCCTGATCAGTAATGTTACTGCCCCAGGTTCCACCAAGGTCATTATTAAACCGAAAGAATATTGGTTCATCTGTTAAAGACAGGTCTAAAGAAGAAAATTGATCAGACCTATTCCAGTCTCTAACTTTCAGTGATTGATTGCCAACTCCTATATCTGATCCACCACCTAGTGCCGGTCCCACCTGAACCTCAGGGCTAAGATTAATAATGTCCATATTTGATTCCATCTTCCTGGGACCGAAAACACCATTCGTATGATGATATAATCTAAATCCACCTCCAATGCCTTCTCCTGAAGTCGCGAATACATCAGCATTGTTAATTGGAACACCAAGAAATACGTCTCTTTTACTAAAATTAGTTTCCTTATCCACCACATAATCCATCGCGTTTTCGTCCGCTGCATCAGCCGAATACATGTATCCCATGGATGAAACTTCAGTTAATGTATCATTCTCCTGAGTCGTATAACTTCCAAACAGGTTAAAAGAAAGTCCCGCAGGCACCGAAACCGGATTAGTTTCAAGGCCCACACTAATGTTGTACGACTGACCAGTATACCCTGGTGCTATATTGGGTATCTGGCCACCGCCAAATGAAAAGATGCCGTAACTACTGGCCGAAAGGACATCAGCCTTAGATTTATTTAATGCTGAATATACGGCTCTTGCCTCTTTTGCATTTTCATCAGTTTTATAATAGGATTCTTTGGCATATCTAAGCAATGTTTCTTTTTTAGCATATTCAGTAGCTAATGCATACGGGTTGACCCCCAGATTAAAACTACTTTCACCGTTGTCCAGGTTGTAACCTAGGTTTACTGTACCTTTTCCCAGTTGTACACCTGCTCCTAAATTATATCCAAAACCTTTATAGTTATTATACCTGATGGAAGCTGATAAATTCGAATTAACGTATTTATCGAAACCAAAAATTTCACCAGATACGTTACCCCCAAGTGTTGCAGTCCAATTAGCTGGCATTTTATTGTAGTACTTGATGGGTTTATTTTTATAATCATCAGGGAACCCTCTGGTATTTCTATTGATGGCGCCAGCATTGAGTGTCCAACCATAGCCTACCCATGAAGCCTCTTCTTCAGTAGACAGCCCACTATGATATGAAAGCGAAATGGGATAACCACTTCCATGCGGACCTGGCACATCTATTAAAGGAATATTATAAGTGAAATCTCCCGTAAAAGTATTTACCATATTGGTAGTAGCGACAGGTTCAAAACTACTAAACTCGGGTTGAGAGGGGCCTGACGTCAATGCCAGAGAAGCTGTCGGCATCAGCATATGAACGAACATATTGAGGCACAAAAAGACAGCAATGAATTTGATGTGTTTTCGATAATAAAGCATGTTATTAATTTTTAGCCAGAATCAGTTTAGGTAAGTTTTCCAAATGTCCTTTTTGGAAGGTGAAATGATTGGTGCCGGAACCCCAGATTTCATCCTCAAAAGTCAATCTAAGGCTGTTCATATCTTTCGAATATTGTCCACAGGCAAATTCGTCGGGTTGAAAGACCGTGTGAAAAATCAGCCTGTTACTGAATTCATTATACCCTTCAAAATGAGCCAAAACAGGTTTGTAAGTCTGTCCATTTGATGTGATTGAAGTGAATTCTTCTATTTGAAAGCTCAGATAACTAATGCGTTTGCTGTAATCAGCATAATTTGCAATTTCATGATTTAGTAAATTGGCATTAGGATCGTTTGCTGCGACAGTTATTTTAAAAGATATGCCACATTTATATTTTTCAAGAATGGCTTTATAATCGGACTCACCCCGATTGCTTGTCCTTTGATATTCATGATATGCCAGCAATTCCGAAGGTTGAAATTCTGCTTTTACAGATACCAGATGATTCTCTCTGATTTTCGAAATATGATCTTTATTCTTTGCGACCCAAACAACATAATCATCATACTCAAGATATTTGGAATCGGATGACATACATCCGGCAAGGAAAAAGGTGAGTAAAAGGCTTGTCAATAATTTATTCATTCTCCCAGATAGTTTTTATTGAGTTCTACAAGTATCTCATCAGTAATGTCCAGTGCTGTATCTCCGTAGAGCACACTTCCCGATAGGGTTGTTCCCATCACTATGTCATAACCATTTTCAACAGAGTACTTTTCAACGAAAGTGTTGATCTGATTTAGAACCGCCTGCATGGATTCATCATCATTCTGTTTAATTTTCCCTGCAATCGCTTTGGTATATTCACCTAATTGCTTTTCTTGTGCTGATAGCCTTTTCTCGGCTGATATCCTTTCACTGGTTGAAAGCAGTTCGTACTCCAATTGATAAGACCTGACTGCTCTCTGAAAATTCGCAGTTAAAGTATCTGCATTCGCCTGCCATTGCTGCTTCCTGTTGTTGAACTTTGCCATAGCTTCTTTGGTCCCCTCATATTGATAGATCAATTCCTGGGACCTTACATAGGCGACTTTTTTCTCAAGAAAGAAATAATTCAGACTAAATGATATAGCTACCGACATTGATATGATCGCCAAACCCGCGATTAACATTTGCTTATTTATTTGCATTCCAGTTTCCCTCCGTTTATGATTTGTAAAATTTTGTTATTATGTATTTGGTTATTTTTGATAGAGACGTCACCGCTGACCGTTAAAACAGCGTCTTCACCTGATATCAGCAGGTTAGTCTCTTCTGTAGCTTCTATTTCTACCATCAGGCAGTCCACCTGAGAGGTTACCTGCACCTCTTGTCCTGTGATTACTACAACATCATATTTTGTAGGTGCAGTGGTATGTGGTGCGCCACCAGGTTGAAGAGACCAGGTTGCAGGATTTGTCCATTCACCATCATTGATGGCATAGAACTTTTGCGAAAGACGTATTCTCAATTCCTGTTCATTGCTGTAGAGTGTCATGCCTGTCGCCAGCGTGCTAGTCATTCTGCAGCGCACTTTAAGACCATCGACCAGTACAGAGGCCGGACCTAATGTTATTGTATCCTTGGTGCCATCAAAAGAAGGTGGCAAACTGAGAATTTCAGTATATTCAATATTAACCCAATTGTCACCTTCAAATACCTCCCATTGATATTGCGTATTATTGCCTCCGGGCCTGTTATTAGAAAGATCAAACTCCATGTTGTAGATAATATCCTTCCTGATTACTTCAGTGGGGTTGTTTTGAGGTAAATACTTGAAATTTCCGATGAAGAGCGGACTCCATCCTGATAAGTTCTCTTCTATTGATTGGAAGTCTAATAGATTATTCCTCACATCGACTTGGAAACTAGTCTGATTGGAATTCGCACTAAAATCTGGAATACTATTTATGAATGCGTTGTTTACATCAAATTTGATCAATCCCGGCAGGTCAGCAATCCAGGAATCAACACTCCCGGTAACTTGAGTATTGGCAAGTTCCAATTCTTGTAGTTGAGTAAGAGAAGACCAGTTCCCAGGTATTTCTCCACCCAGACCTGTATCACTAAATGACAAACTTTCAATATTTGCCAGACTACCAAGAAATGTTGGTAAAAGACCGGAAAGATTGGTATTTGATTTTAGGTTTAGTTGTCTTAATTCTCCCAGGCCATTGTATGCTGCAGGGATATCTCCACTTAAATTATTCGATTGTAAGTTCAGAATTTGCAATGCACTTAAATTACCAATGGTTGCAGGTAGCTGATCGCTTAATGAGTTGTCGGCAAGACTCAATTCTTTCAGATTGATTAGGCCTGTCCAGTCATTTGGAATTGGGCCTGTCAGACCTGAGTTGTTAATTCGAAGTGTTTCCAGTTGCTTTAAACTGAAGATTTCTTCCACGATTAATCCTGATAAATTTTCATTGTCTGATAAATCCAGATTTACCAGCTTTATCAAACCACTAATTGAAGCAGGAATACCGTCTTCCAGGTTATTATTGGCTAAATCAAGAGACATTAAATTAGTCAGTGAGCCAATTTCATCGGGAACAGAACCTGAAATAGCATTATTGCTAAGACTTAGTACATTCAATGATTTCAGATTGCCAATTGATGCAGGAATTGAACCGGTCAAATTCAATGAATCAAGAGAAACTTCAATTACATCACCACCGACAATAGTAACACCATTCCACCCCGATACCTGATTTATACTATTGATGGCGTCCCATGCCGCTTGTGTATCCGGCCAACCTGTATTATCAAACCAGGAACCTCCAGAGGTTTCAAAATATAAATCTCTAAGGGCTAGTATCTCCAGACTATCTCTAGCAATACCAGGTTCAACAACTAATTCTACTTCTGCTGAAGTAATTGTTCCGGGAACTCTGAAATTGGTGATTTTACATCGATATACATTTCCTGACATGTCGGTCGTAGCGACCAATGCTAATTCGGGATCGAATGAAGTACCTATCGAAATCCAGCCACTCGTTCCCAGAAATTCCCATTCATACTGACTGTCAAGACCACCTTTCATATTATTGGGCAATAGAATGCTGTCTCTTTCATTAACCTGCAATTGAATCCTGTCTACTGGCGATGTTTGAGGCTGAAATAAAAACTGATCAAATCGTGATTCATTGGAAGGTGTATAGCCTTTCTCAAGATCTGCAAATGTCAGATGGTTTTGAAAAACTGATAGATTTAGATTTGCTGGTAGGTTTTCCAACGCTGCAAACGAAGTAAACTGGTTATTGTCGAGCAGCAGGACCTCAAGATCTTGTAGCAATGCGAATGAAAGTGGCAAATCACCTGACAACTGATAGTTTCCATCAAAAGCCAGATAAGTGAACTTCGAAATATGGGTGAATAATTCCTCTGGTATTTCACCACTCAAATTATTGGACCCCATATGTAAGTAGTATAAATCCCTGAGCTGCCGCAATGAAGCCGGAATAGTCCCTTCCAATCCTGTATACTCCAGGTTTATTGAAACGATATCTCCGTTTTCTACACCGATACCACCCCAGGTGCCAAATTCATTGACGTTGATAAATTCAGGCCAGTTTGATGGTTCGGGCCATAAATTGCCATCAAAAGGATAAACCCTATTGCCACTATTGGCAATATCCATGATATCCTTTAAGACAGCCAATTCGACATCATCTGCTATATCACCATCCTGCGATGAGGTAGTAATCAACTCGGTAGAAACAAATGCCGAAGGACCATTTGTACCATTGGACCTGATCCGATATTTGTAGACATTCCCAATCGATACAAAAGAGTCTCGATATGAAAGCTCATCAGGGCTTAAATCTGCCAAATGGGTATAAGACACTCCGTTATCGACAGATTTCTCTATTGTGTATCCGGTAATTTTCGCATCACTTCCCTCCCATCTCATCGCAATAGTATAACCTGATAATTTCAGCGTCTGAACATTTGCCGGTTTTAGCGGGATCAATGGGTTTGTATCTGTTGATACTTCCACCACTGAAGTTTCCGGTGATTTTCCGGCATCATTAATTGCTTGCAATGTGTAATAGTAAGTTGTTTCAGTATCGAGCGAAGTGTCTGTAAAAGTTGTTTGATTTTCATCTAATTGGATGGTCACCTTATCCAGACCTGCTGGTGATTTAGACCTGTGCAACTCGTAACCTGACTCATACAAAACATCTTCCCAGCTAAGATTGATCTGATCAAAACCATTAGCCTGTGCTGTAAAATTCAAAGGAGTTGCTGGTCGTGCAAGAGCTGAATAATTGATTTCGAGTGCATTCAGAAAACCAAATTCACCATTTGTATTTGAAACTTTAAGAATCAAGGTTCCATCAGCCAGTGGTGAAACATTAGCTATTTCAGCCAACTGATCAACATTGTTAACGAAATCTGCAATAGCAGACTGGTCTCCGATTTCAAACTTTGTCGAATATGAAGTTCCGGATCCGCTATTGAAACTGCTCATCATTTTAAATGTGTATTGCACAGAAGGATCCAGTCCGCTAAAAAGAATTTCTTCGGTATCATTCCTAACCCGGAAGTAACTACGCATAACATTTTCGGGATAAAGCAAATTCCCAGTTCGCATACCCTGAGTTGTGCTTCTGTTATTCCAGGCAGTGGTTAAATCCATTTTCAAACCAGTATAAAGGGACTCTTCATCGAATAGGGAATCAATACTGCTGGGCACAGCATAATTGGCAGTTAAGTTGTTCCAGGGCTCGGGACCTTCTGTAGCACCATTGGAATTGATATTGATGAGTACTCTGTAGTCCTGAAAACCGGATGTAACCAGATCCTCTCCATTGCAATCCTGATCCACGCCATCATTAGGGATTTCAGGTGCACCAGGATAAATAGCAGAATTGTTATCATCACAATCCCCTTGTGATTCATCGTAACCATCTGAGTCATTATCCTGATATGATGTTGAAATGGATATTTCAACAGGTGTGGCAAAGAGCACATCACCGATTGTCGCTTCAATTCGATAGTCGTATGCCGTATTTTCAGCTATATTCTGATCATCTGCAAAGGAGGTTACATTCTCTGCTGTAGTAACGAGAGTAATAAAATTATTCTGTCCGCTGATCGATCTTGAAATTCTAAATCCTGTCTCGTCAGACGATTGATCTGTCCAAGTAAGATTAATCGATCCGGGTTGTTGTTCAAGTGCTGTAAATCCAGTTGGGGCTGTTGGTGCCTGCGCCATAGGATTGTCTACACACAGTGTAAAAAGTCCTCTATGGCCTTGATTTGTTCCATTATCTACAGTGATAAAATATTTCTCACCAACCTCTAATGTAGCATCTGTCAGCTGAATGTCTGTCCGGTTTCCTTGTGTACGCTTACTGGCAACTTCATCAAAATTCTCTTTGAAAAGCGCCACTTGAGGGTATAGCATATCTCCTTCCGTTCCATCCACCTTGACGTCAATAGTGACGTCCGAACCTTGAGCAATGAACGAAAACCATACGTTCGCATTAGGTCCGTTGTTCCAATCTGACGGTCTGCCGCCATCAGAAGTCCCAATTTGTGTGGTAAACTCTTTAAGTCCTGAGCAATAGGTATTAAGATCAGTAATTTCAATAGCTCCGGAAGGATAGTCATTTGAGGTTTTATCATCGATACAAATTGTAAATGTCCCACGATGACCCTGGTTTACCCCATTATCAACTGAGATGTAATACCAATTTCCGACGACCAAGTTATTATTGCTCAGACCAATGTCTGTTTCCCTGCCGTCATCGTTGACACTGACTATCTCCATCATATTCCCATCGAATAAGGCAAGTTTCGGATAAACCATAGATCCTTCTGCATTGCCAATATTCAGGTTGACTGCAACCTCATTTGTCGTTGCTTGAAATTTGAACCAGACATTTGCATTTGGCCCGTTAGACCACTTATCCGGTTTGTTACCATCAGGTGTACCGATTCGGGTTGTATATGCAGCGGGTTCAGAACAGTTGGAAGAAGCATGAGTCAAAATTTTCGCACCAAATGGATAGTCCTGACTCACTGAATCATCCACACATAAACTGAATGTACCCCTGTGTCCTGAGTTCTGACCATTATCTACGTTAATGTAATACCAGTTGCCAATTACCAGGCTTTCGCTACTCAATCCTACCTCCTGATTGATTCCGCCATCATTTACACTGACAATTTCTCCTCCCAGATCATCGTGAAGAGCTATTTTGCCATATTTCATTGATCCCGGAGTGAGTAACACTGAGACCATATTTGAGGTAGCCTGAAACTTAAACCATACATTAGAATTGGGTCCGATTGACCATTTTGATGGTTTAGATTGATCAGCTGTAGCGCCTGAGGTTGTAAAACTTTCAGTAGCAGAACAATAATCCGAGATGGTTGGAAGAACCAACGCATCATCAAAATTATCGTTAGACTGGCCGAAGATTATGAGGGGCGATATTGATAAGAAAATTAGACATAGGAGTAGTTTATAAATCATCATAATTGACGAAATTTTATTGTTAAATTGTAATTATCCAATTTTTAAAAAATTAACTCTTTTACTATTTAACAATAAAATTTCGTCAATTATGAGGGGCGATATTGATAAGAAAATTAGACATAGGAGTAGTTTATAAATCATCATAATTG
>JBCBHL010000244.1:0-11353 GCA_038525605.1 Bacteroidota bacterium | reverse complement strand
GTGACATACAGCTGGAAATTACATCGTTGACAGATACGCCCATCAAACTTGCCAGGTCACTTGCAGAGATAAATTCCGTTACTTTTAGTTTTTTAGAATCCTCCTGCTCCTGCAGCATTCTCTCTTCCGCCAGTTCCGCCTGAGCATTTCTTTTCTCTTTCCTATACTTAGCACGGTTGGAAGCATTTCCTTTGTTTCCACCACCACTCAGTTTGGCAAGAGTTGCCTTGATTTTATCCTGTATTTCTTTGTCGCTAAGTTCTTCGACGGGTTTCTTCTTACCTCCCTGGTTTCTGCCTCTTCCACCCTGGTTTCTTCCGCCTGGTCCCTGGTTTCTACCACCTTGTCCACGGTTCTGACCGCCCGGTCCACGGTTTTGGCCTCCACCATGAGAACCTCCTCCTTGTCTGGAATCTCCATTCTTATTGGCAGGAATTCTTTTACGAGGACGTTTCTTTTTATCTTTTCCATCGGCATCAGAAGAGGCCACAGGTTTAGATTTTTTCTTTTCGGTGGGTAACTCTATTTTTCCGAGAACCTTTAATCCTCTCAATGATTCGGCTTTTGCTTCAATCACATCAGGTTTTACACTGTCAGAACTGCCAGTGTCGGCTTTTCCGGCATCCTGAGCAACAGGCTTTTCAACTTCAGGAGTTGCAGTCTCTACTTTTTCCTCTGTTTTTGCTTCAGGTTGCTTAGGTGCTTCTACTTCAGCAACAGGTTCTGGTTCTTTCACTTCTTCTTTCGGTGCTTTTTCAGCAGGTTTAGCTTGTGTTTCTTGAGCAACTTCTGGTTGCTCTTGTTCAGCCGTCTTTTCCTCTACAGGTGCAGCAGTCTTGTCTGCTTCAACAACAGGAGTTGAATCTGCCGGACTTTCTGCTACCGCTTCCGCAGGCTCAGCTTTCTCCTCAGGCTGTTCTTTTGGCTCTTCCTGCTTTTCTTCGACAGTTTTTTTAGGCTTGCTAGCAGCAGCATCAAGATCAATCTTACCAACTACCTTGATACCTTGCAATTTAGGCTTTTCGTCAAACTCAGCCTTCTCTTCTTCCTTCGCCTCTTCCTCTTTTGCCGCAGGCTTTTCTTCCACAGTCGGTGCCTCTTCTACCGGTTTCTGAACTTCTTCAGGAACTGTAAGATTATCTTTAATTAAAATCTCCTCTTCCTCTGATTCCGTTACCTGCTTAGCTTCCTCACCAGCCTTTATAATGAGGTTGTCATTGTGTTTGGTGCCGATTGTAAGACCGGAGGCTTCTTCTTTATCCATGGCAGAAGCAGCAAACTCCTTAGAGAGCATAGAAAACTGCTCCATATTAATTTTAGAATTAGGACTTGCATCGACATCAAAGCCTTTCTGAGAAAGAAAGTCCACAATTGTAGATCTACCTACATTGAGCTTTCTTGCTACCTGGCTTAATCTCATGGTTTTTTCTTCTGCCATACAATGTTTAATGTTATTAAAAACTTTTTTGTTTTTATACTTCTATTCAAATTCCTGTTTCAACACATTTACGATATTCTGAATCGTTTCCTCCTCCAAATCTGTCCTTCTCAACAAATCATCCAAACTCAACGACAGAATACTTTTTGCAGTATCGAGACCAACTCTTTTGAATTCCTGAATTACCCAGTCTTCAATCTCGTCGCTAAACTCCTCTAATACTACATCTTCTTCTTCAATTTCATCCAGTTCTCTGAAGACATCTATCTCCAAACCAACCAATCTGCTGGCAAGTTTGATGTTCTGTCCCCCTTTACCAATGGCCAAAGATACTTGATCAGGTTTAAGAAAAACAGAAACTCTGCTTTGTTCTTCCAGAATTCTTATACTTTGAATCTTGGCCGGACTCAAAGCTCTGGTAATGAACAATTCGATATTATCGGTAAAATTAATAACATCTATGTTCTCATTCTGCAATTCACGAACAATTGAATGAATTCTTGAACCTTTCATACCAACACACGCACCTACAGGATCAATTCTGTCATCATAGGATTCAACTGCTACCTTAGCACGCTCTCCTGGCTCTCTTACTACATTTTTAATAGTAATCAATCCATCATACACTTCAGGTACTTCGCTTTCAAAAAGTCTTTCAAGGAATGCTGGTGACGTTCTCGACAAGATAATTTTCGGATTTCCGTTCACCATTTCCACCCTGTGCACAATAGCTCTTACCGAATCTCCTTTGCGATACCTGTCTTTTCCGATCTGCTCGTTTTTAGGAAGGACGATTTCATTTCCTTCAGCATCAATTAAAAGCACTTCTCTGCTTAAAATCTGATAAACTTCGCCAACGATGATCTCACCAACCAACTCCTTATACTTCTGAAAAAGAATATCTTTTTCCAGATCTTTAATCTTTTGGATTAGGGTCTGTCTGGCAGTCATTACTGCTCTTCTACCAAAATCCTCCAGTTTAATCTCTTCCGCTACTTCTTCACCGATTTCAAAATCAGGTTCAATTTTCTGAGCGTCCGTTAAACTAATCTTGTCATAATCCCAGATATCCTCACTATTGTCATCGACAATTTCTCTGAATCGCCATATCTCGAGATCTCCTTTATCTGCGTTAATGATGATATCAAAATTATCATCAGTCTCGTACTTCTTGCGAATCATCGTTCTAAAAACATCCTCAAGGATACGGATCATTGTAGGACGATCCACATTTTTGTTCTTCGCAAACTCCGCAAATGATTCTATTAATACTCTAGTGTCCATTTTACTTGAATGATACTAATACATTTGTCTTTTCAATATCTGAAAATGTCAGATCGATACTTTCTGAAATTTTCTTCTTTTTATCTTTCAATACCTCCAGTGTGATCACATCACCTTCCGCTGAAATTAATTTACCTTCCAAAACACTCTGATCGGTTTTTACGACCTTTATATTTCTTCCGATATTTTTAGTGTACTGTCTCGGTAGCGTAATCGGATGTTCTAAACCTGCCGAGGTTACTTCTATAGTATATTTATCATCAAAAACTTCCTCTTCCTCCAGATAAGATGCCAGATTTCTGCTGACACTCACGCAATCTTCGATCGCCACACCGTTATCTCCGTCTAAAATAACTACCACTTTTGTTGTCCCCACATTTCCTTTGACAATGACATCAATCAGAAACAAATCTTCTCTGTCATCGATCGATTCTTTGACAACAATTTCTATTTTTTCTTTAGCGTTCTTCACAAAAATATTCAACAATAAAAGAGGGGACTTTTGTCCCCTCAATCCAAATACTATATTTGCATCACAAAATTAATGTTTTAATCATTCGAAAACAAATAAAATCTTCGAACGCCGAACTTTGAGTTAATATTTACGTGTTTTCTAACGATTAATTGAAGAACGATACTTTTCATGAGACCAGGATTAAAGATCAGTAACTCACTAACAAAAAAGAAAGAAATTTTTGAGCCCGCTAACCCACCTTACGTGGGCATGTATGTTTGTGGCCCTACTGTTTACAGCAATGTTCACTTAGGAAATGTAAGAACCTTTATGAGCTTTGATGTAATATACAGATACCTGATGCATCTTGGTTATAATGTTCGGTATGTCAGAAACCTCACCGATGTTGGGCATCTGCTGGGTGAAGATGCCGATGGAGAAGACAGAATTTCCAAAAGAGCAAAACTTGAGAACCTGGAACCAATGGAGGTCGTTCAAAAATATACAAACGATTTTCATGATGTAGCCAGAATGTTCAATCTGCTACCTCCGAGTATAGAGCCTACTGCTACAGGACATATCATTGAGCAAATTGAAATGGTGGAAACACTATTGAACAAAGGGCTTGCATACGAAGTAAATGGCTCTGTCTATTTCGATGTAAATGCTTACAATAAGATTGATGATTACGGTAAACTCTCAGGCCGAAAAATCGAAGACCTGCTTTCCAACACCCGCGAACTGGACGGTCAGTCAGAAAAAAGAAACAGTCAGGATTTTGCACTATGGAAAAAAGCATCCAATGAACATCTGATGCGATGGCCTTCACCCTGGAGTGATGGCTTCCCGGGATGGCACCTGGAATGCTCTGTAATGAGTACCAAATACCTGGGCGAAGAGTTCGATATCCACGGCGGTGGTATGGACCTTAAATTCCCACACCACGAGTGCGAAATTGCTCAGAATCATGCTTGCACCGGAAAAGATGGCGCAAAGTACTGGTTACACACCAACATGCTGACAGTGAATGGCCAGAAGATGAGTAAATCCCTGGGCAACTCTTTTTTACCGGAAGATCTGGTAAAAGGCAATCACGAATTGCTCGACAGGCCTTACAGCCCGATGACCGTTCGTTTCTTCATGTTGCAGTCTCACTACTCCAGCACGCTGGACTTTTCTAATGAAGCCCTAACTGCCGCACAGAAAGGTTACTCTAAAATTGCCAATGGATTGAAATTGATCGAAAAGCTTCAATTTACCGAAGATGGTGCCGAAACAAATGAAAAGGCAATCAAACAGATCAATCAAATCTGTGATAATTGTACCTATGCGATGAACGACGATTTCAATACAGCTTTAACAATCGGGCATATATTCAATCTGCTGAAAAAAATTAATTCTCTACAAACGAAAAATCTAAAATTCACTGAAATAGGGAAAGATACTTTTGAAAGGATGATCAACACTTTTAAGACGTTTACAGTGGATATCCTTGGATTAATGGAGGAAGACAAGGCGGACAGCAAGTCACTGATCGATATACTAATCAAGTTATATAAAGAGGCCAAAGACGCTAAGGAATACGATAAAGTTGATAGCATAAGAGCGCAAATGAAAGCGCTGGGGCTGGTACTGAAAGATATGAAAGATCAAATTGACTGGGCATATGAAGAATAGCATTGTACTTATTTTGATATGGACTTTGATCGTGGCAGCATGCTCCGAACCTAAGCCAGTAGCTGATGTTCAATCGGCAGAAAAGGAGGAAAAAATCATTACTCCAATCAATCCCGAGAAAGAACTGAATGTAGGCTTCCTGATCATCGATGGTGTCTACAATTCGGAGTTGATAGCACCGTATGATATTTTCCAGCATACGATTTTCCATACTAAGCCAGGGATGAAAGTTTTTACAATTGCCCCGTCTATGGATCCCGTGACTACTTTTGAAGGATTGAGATTATTACCTGACTACAGCTACAAAGGTGATTATCCTGAGATAGATGTATTGGTAGTAGCAAGTGCCGAACATAACATGGATACGGACCTTGAAAATAAGGAGTTAATTGATTTTGTTGCCCAAACGGGGAAAAATGCTGATTACGTGATTTCACTTTGTGACGGAGCTTTTGTATTAGCCAAAGCTGGTTTGGTAGATGGAAAGGAATCTACCACATTTCCTTCCGATATCCCGAAGTACAGAGAAACATTTCCTGAACTAACTGTACATGAAGGCGTAAGTTTCGTCCACGATGACAAATTATTAACCTCAGCAGGGGGTGCAAAATCATATGACGTTTCATTGTATCTGGTTCACTTATTATATGGCGAAAAAGCCGCTATTGGAGTTGGTAAAGGCCTGGTTATAGACTGGAAATTATCGGATTACAAGTACATCTCCGTAGATTAACGGTCAGCTCATTTGTCGAGTTTTTCAAACAGGCAAAGTCTGTTGTTCATGCTTCAATGTTAGCAATGATTGCAGCTGGTCAATTGCTTCAAAGGTTTGCTCTTTACGACCTCATTCAACAAAGATTTTATTTTAGGGCAAAACAGACCAAATCTCCTGGCATTGTGTTTCCTTGGAGTGGCTTTCACACACCAGAAAGAGTCAGGGAGTTAAACTATATTTTTGAATCCAAAACTCTACGAAAGAGGGCTAATTCCTTTCTAAATCGGGTTCAGCTCCAACCCTCTATCCGCGAAAAATAATTTCAACCTTCTGATTGAATCCCTTTGTTGCTATATCAATTATGGTAATGAATCTCTTATTTTCCTCTACATTTACATCAGGACAAACATTTAATCGGCTATTACATGCTAAAGGCAACATTTTACTGCATTCTATTGAATACCCTGCTTTTTGCAACTTCGTGCGTAGAGCCTTACCCTGACAAAGATCTTATTATGAAAGATGTGAAGTACCTGGCATCAGACGAATTGGAAGGAAGGGATACCGGAACGGAAGGAGGAAAGAAAGCCGGAGCTTACATCATCGACAGATATAAGGAAATCGGCCTTTCACCGATCAACAATTCTTATGAGTCTCCATTTTCATTCAAATCCTACATTTCGAACGAAGTATTTAATGGAGTAAACATCGTAGGACAGATCAAAGGAAAAACTGATAAGGTGATCGTTGTAACCGCTCACTATGACCACATTGGCATCAAAGATGGTAAAATCTATAATGGAGCAGACGATAATGCCTCCGGTATTTCTGGGCTTCTGGCCATCGCGAGATATTTTAAAGCAAAGCGGCCTAGACATACATTAATTTTCGTAGCATTTGACGCGGAAGAGAAAGGTCTTCGGGGAGCTAAGCACTTTGTCAATAATCTTCCAGTTCAAAAAGACATGATCAAACTGAATGTAAATATGGACATGATTAGCCGCAGTGATCAAAATGAAATGTATGCTGTTGGCACCTATCACTATCCTCATTTGAAAAATGCACTTGATGAAGTAGCTGAAACAGCCCTGATCAAACTATCGCTAGGTCACGACAGGCCCGAACTAGGCAGTAACGACTGGACTTACTCTTCGGATCACGCACCTTTTCATCAGAAGGGGATTCCTTTCATCTATTTCGGAGTAGAAGATCATGAAGATTACCACGAACATACTGATGTTGCGGAAAAAATCAATCCGGAGTTTCTTACAAACACCATCATCACCATACTTGAAACCATCAAAAAGCTGGATCAGCAATAGGACAATGGGTGAGTACACAGATCGGATTAAAACCATATACCTGACCAGAAAAAAACAGCTGATCACAAAGTACTGGCCCATCCGGTCAACTCCCGAAACAACGTTTATTATCCTATGTAAGCCCAGAACAGGCTCTACCCTACTTCACACATTATTGAACAGTCACCCCAATATCTACTCATATGGCGAAGTATTGAGAAGAGTTGCCATAAATAATACAGGCTATGCTGTTAACAAAGATGTCTTTAAAAAACATCCCAAATCCATCAAAGCGGTCGGTCTAAAAGTATTCTATCAATACAGTGAAGATGAGCAATTCAAAGTCTTTTTTGATGAAATCCGGCAAAACCGAAAGGTAAAAATCATCCACTTAAAAAGGCTAAACGACCTTGATACTTTTGTTTCTCTTAAACACGCGGAGTTTACCAACCAATGGAGTAAAAACAATTACTCGCCTGATACAAAGGTGAGTGGTCTTAAGCCGGAGTTGTTCGAGTTGAAAGACTATCTGATGGAATCCGTCCAGCTTAAAAAATCAATATCTGAGGCGTTTGGCAAGCATCAGTGTTTAAATGTCCAGTACGAAAAACTTGTCAATGACCAATTCGATTGCTTACAGAAGATTCAAGATTTTCTAAAGGTACCTCAGAAGAAGCTTTTTACGATTCTTAAAAAACAGGGACCAGGCAATTACGATCATGTAAGCAACTATAGTGAGCTATCAGCGTTTTACGAATCATTTAGAGAGTAGGATTCTACGCTAAATACGAACTATTTGAATTCTATTCCTTTTCCTGACCTTAAACTTTTTACGCCGCAGGTTCCACAGGATAAAACCCGTACCCATAAGCGTTGCTGACTGAAGCAAGGTCTCTGAGGCAACATTACCCTGATTGAGATAATCTATTCCTATATACAGTGGACCAGAGACTACCATCAAAGGCCCATATTGTCCAACATTAAAACCACCGAATGAAAGGCCATCGATATCAACTTCCGTAATTTCCCTGATCGGGATTTCATAAAATCTAAATTTGATGGTCGAATCTCTTAAACCGATGATGAGGCCACCAACGTAATTCGACTCGCCATTTACTTTCACATAGATTTCATCACCTTCATAAAAAACAATATTTCGTGGTTTACCGAGTTTAGAAAGTATCAGCCTGGGTTCTTGAGAAAATGCCGGGATATTCATCATTAGCAGTACTGCTAACAATGAAATTGAGCTCATGATAGTTTTTAGTGTTGGTCGCATAAAAGAAATCCTCTTTACATAATTAAATGCAAGAGGATTAAAAAGGTTTTCTCAAGCAGAAGTTTTTTTTCCTTAAACTTTGAAAATCCAGTTATGCTTATCTTCTGCAACTCCTGTTTTAATATCACTCAATGCTTTCATTAATCTTGAACTAAGAGCATCTTCTGTAATCTCCGGCAGGTCATAATCCGTACCTTGATAGCCAATTGCTTTAATGTGAGCAATGGTAGCAGCAGTTCCTGCCCCAAATGCCTCTTTAAGTGTACCATTGGCTGCAGCTTCTACGACTTCAGAAACTCTTACAGGTCTTTCTTCGACGGTCACTCCCCAGTCTCTCGCTAATTTGATTACACTATCTCTGGTGATCCCTTTCAATATAGTATCTCCTGTCGGTGCTGTAATTAATTTATCTTTGATATAAAACATTACATTCATAGTGCCCGACTCTTCTATGTATTCGTGCGACAATCCGTCAGTCCAGATGAGTTGGTGATAACCATTTTTTTGATTCTGAACAGCTGGATACAAAGCTGCAGCATAGTTACCAGCTGTTTTGGCAGCACCGGTCCCGCCCTTTGAAGCTCTTGTATATTCCGTTTCAATTTTCACCCGAACAGGCTCTGCATAGTATGCTCCCACAGGTGCAGTAAAAATCATAAACTTGTAAGTGTCTGAAGGCTTAATACCGATGTAAGGGTCTGTAGCAAAGATGAATGGACGGATGTATAGAGAGGTTCCCGGTCTGTCAGGTACCCAGTTTTTATCGAGTTTCAATAATTCATGTAATCCCTGCATAAATACCTCCTCCGGTAATTCCGGAATACACATTCTTACAGCGCTTCTGTTTAGCCTTGCTGCATTATCCTCAGGTCTGAATACCAGCACCTCACCGTTCTCACTTCTGTGAGCTTTCAATCCCTCAAAAATCGACTGACCATAATGCAGGGTAGAGTTTGCCGGGCTGATGCTAAGGTTTGCATATGGTTCAATTCTAAAATCACCCCACTCGCCATCTTTGAAATCTGCGACAAACATATGATCTGAATAGGTTTTCCCAAATACAAGATTATCCTGATCAAATTCTGAGATCTTCGATTTTGAAGTCTCATTGATTGCAATGTTTATCGTATCTATCATAGTCATGTGATTTTTTTGCTAAATTATCAATTTCCGGCAGGGAAATCAAATTCATCCTAAATAAGTTTATAGAAATGTTTTTAATTATTTCTTCAAAATAAATCGACTAAATCTATTTTAGTGAAATTATATTTTACCATAATTACAAATAGTAAAATTATCTATTATCATATCAATCAATCGAAAAGGATTGTTGAAGCCCTTATTTCCACTGAGAAAAAGGTTTATTTAACAGTTGCGCATTGTAATATCTAGGGTTTTCGGAGACTTCCTCCGTAACCCAGGTAGGTTTGGTAAACACTTGATCTTCAGATTTTAACTCGATTTCAGCAACAATTAAGCCTTCATTAACACCAAGGAACACATCCACTTCCCAGGTGTTCCCTTCAAAATCTATCAGATATCGGTTCTTTTCTATGGGTCGATTGTCACACAATTGCAACAATTCCAGCGCTTCCTGATATGGGATTTCATATTCAAATTCTTTCCTGCTTATCGAGGTTTTCTTGTTTTTGACTGTCAGAAAGCCTCTGCTACCCATTACTCTGACCCGCACATTTCTATCTCTTTCGTTGAGTAAATAAGACTGAGAACAGTGCACTGGCGCAGGCTTAGTCAATTCTTCCCAGCGATCAGCTGCCACCAGGAATTTACGCTCTATTTCGGTTGCCAAAATCTATGTAGTCTTTGGAATCCACTTGATCTCATCAGCGCCGAGTTCAGCACCCATTTTCCTGCCCAGCACAAAGAAATAATCCGACAATCTGTTGATATACTTGAGGATTACCGGACTAACAGCTTCTTCGTGATCCAGTCTGATAATAGACCTTTCAACCCTCCTGCTAACTGTTCTACAGACATGCGCCTGCGAAACTGATGAATTTCCTCCCGGCAATATGAAATATTTCAACTCAGGTAATGCATCCTGCATCTGATCAATGTGTTGTTCCAATTGAACAACATTTTCCTCTGTTATCTCCGGAAGTTTGAACTTCGTGTAGCCTGGTTCTGTTGCCAGAATTGACCCCATCACAAATAAATTGTCTTGAATATCCTGCAAGAGCGCCTGCCTCTCCGGAATCTGATTCACCTCCTGATCTCTTAAAAGCCCGATAAATGCATTGAGCTCGTCTACTGTGCCATAGGCCTCAATCCTAAGATCTGCCTTGGAGACTTTTTTTCCTCCGATTAATGAGGTTTTTCCTTTATCTCCTGTTTTAGTATAAACTTTCACCCGAAAATCTCCTTCGTTTAATGTACGTTTCTAACCTTTTACGCTCAAACAACAGTTTCGGATCGTCTAATGTTTTCGTTTCTGATATCTGATTCTACCAGGCCATCTCTCAACCTGATGATTCTATGCGAATACTCCGCAATATCTTCTTCGTGAGTTACCATGATGATGGTATTGCCCTTATCATGTAGTTGCTGAAATAAATCCATGATACTATAAGATGTCTTGGAATCGAGGTTTCCAGTAGGCTCATCGGCCAGTATAATGGATGGGTTGTTTACCAATGCTCTGGCAATAGCAACTCTTTGTCTCTGACCGCCTGATAGCTCATTTGGCTTGTGATATGCTCTCTCTTCCAGCCCAACACCCTTCAGTGACTCATATGCCATGTCTTCTCTTTCAGACTTACTATATCCCGCATACACCAATGGAAGCGCTACATTTTCCAGTGAACTGGCCCTAGGCAACAGATTAAAGGTCTGAAATACGAAACCTATTTCTTTATTTCTGATGTCTGCCAGCTCATTTTCCGTCAGATCTGAAACGTCATTACCACTCAAATTGTATAAACCGGAAGAGGGTGTATCGAGACACCCGATAATGTTCATCAAGGTAGACTTCCCCGAACCTGACGGCCCCATGAAAGCTACATACTCTCCTCTGTTTATGTCTATCGAAACTGATTTAAGGGCCCTTACTTCTTCAGCACCCATCACATAGGTTTTTGAGATTTCACTGGTACTAATGACTTTTTCCATTGTAGTGTGTTGTATTGATAATATTTTGAATTAGACGAAAAATAAACGAGTAATGTTCAATTGACGAAACTTTTTA
>JBCBHL010000243.1:0-11370 GCA_038525605.1 Bacteroidota bacterium | reverse complement strand
CCCGCTCATTGTTTGGAACTGTATAATTCCAGGAAAGTTGCGTCCTTCCATTGAAACCATCTGGTGTCACCGTAAAATTCTGAAATGTAAATGCATTCGATCCTGCTGTATATTGATACGTGTCTGTAAAGCCAATGCCCGACTGATCAAACTTACTTCGATCCAACTGAACCTTTTTAGATATCTCTGTAAATGCATGTGAATTAGAAGAGATACTTGGCGTGACTGTAAACTCGGTGTTTTCTCCGTAGTATAGTCCTGTAAAACTGTAATTCCCCAGGGTATCGGTGATAGTGGACTGGGTAAACGGGGTGCCGTCAATGGTTGCAGATAACGTAATGGTTACACGCGGAACGCCATAATCTCCTGTTTGAGTAGAGACTCTTCCGGAAATTGCTCCATGAGCCAGTACACTTCCATTGTCTTCATCTGCGACAAATTCTTTTAGGTTTTTTATCAATTGAACACTATAAACATGCTGCTTACCGAATATCGGTCTTACATCAGTGTAAGCAGTCGCTGAAGCAGGTAGAACTGCAAGAGAAACTCCATCCCGTAAAACATTAATTCCACTGACCTCAGGAAAACCTGTCAGGCTATTCCATCCCAGACTAACAGTAGTTCCTACATCATCGCTGGCACTTAATCCAATTGCGGCTAAACCTCCTAAATAAGGACCTGTCAGGTTATACGATTTCTGAAATCGCTGACTGTACGGTCTTAAATGATAGTTATATGTGACACCACTTTTTACGCTACCTGTGTCAACGAAAGAATAGCTCTCACTCCATTTCCACGTTCCGTCAGAGCCTTCTACGATTGTGCCGACTACCTGATTATCTCTTAAAACCTGATACTCACTGATTGCTACGGAGTTGTGGGTTAATGAAATCTCTACCTTATCCAGCATTGTCTTGTCAGTTACCATAACCTGAGTTGGTAAACTAATGGCTGTTGTGGTACCAGTCTGTACTATTGGTGACGTCAGTACCAGCGTTCCTGGTCCTTCAAGGTAAACATTCAATGTGTAGGTTTCACTCGCTCCGTCACCAATGTAGTCTTTCAGAGATCCCGAAAACCCATTTGTCCTTACGTTGTAGACAAACTCTGAATTACCATAAATCTCCTTATTCTGTGAATTACATATTTTCAGATAAAACTTACCATTATCATTATTGGTGGGAATTAAAGCATTATACGGAATATTCCAGACTAATTCTGTATAAGCGTCATTGGTACCTGTCGTAGCTGTAAAAGTCTGAGCTGCAGCTATGTTGGTACTACACAATATCACCAGACAGCAAAAGGCCGATAAAAGCACTAGCTGTTGGTCGGTTTTCCAGCGATATATATCCCTGAAAAACTTCATGCCATCATTAAGTCGTTTCATTTACATAAAATTTAGAGTTGGTAAAAAGCGGTTTCCCACCCGGAAAAAAGCGTTGAACTATACCCACTATTTTTCTAAAAGGGTGACGTCAGATTCCTCTTAAAAAAAATAGCAGATATTCATGCTGCTCATTTCCAATTAATGATCAATAGCTAATAGCGGGTGTAAATAACCCGATCCAATTGTGGTAAGATTCTTTCGTAATTATTCTTGATCTCAAAGCTAAGACATGCTGATAAACAGAATCCGTCAAATGATCCGCCAAATCCGTCATTGCAAAAATCAGAGTATTTTGTTGTTAAATTTCTATTTTTATAGGATTTTGATTGAAATAATGAAGGTAATTTATCGGCTTATTGGAAATTTCATTTCTAGTGATTTTGTAAGAAGTGATAAAAAGCAGATAGGCAACTGAGCTCTGCTGTTCAGCGAGCATGGTATATAGGTGTTTTTAATCATGGATAACGGTTGGACTTGCGTTTTTGCTCATTAGTTCAGATGGTTTTTTCCCAAATCTTTTTTCAAAGACTGCAGCAAAGTTTCCGGATTTTCCCATACCAACAGAAATGGCAACTTCTTTCACTGTTTCATATGTCTGATTTTCCAGATATTCCATTGCCTGCTGTAAGCGAATTTCAGCGATAAATTGTACGGGGGTGAAGCCTGTCGTTTTCTTAACAGTCCTTAGAAGCGTGCTTTCACTCATGTTGGCGAAGCTGGCCAATTGAGAAACCGATAATAAGCTATCAGCAAGTTTTTCCAGGACCTCTTTTTTTAAGTCTTCGATCAGTCTTTCCTCTCTGGTAGAAATATTTTCCACTTTATGCTGCCGTTTTTCCAATGGCTTATTGTCTGACTGGCTTTTTTCAGTGATTATCAGCTTGTTTTCCAGTTTACGTTCTCTTGCATTGTACAAAAGGTTATAACTTCTGATTTGTAACTCTTCTGCGTGAAACGGTTTGCTAATGTAATCATCAATGCCGATTCTTAGAGAGTTCAATCTCAAATTCAAATCGGTTCTGGCTGTGAGTGCGATAAAGGGAATCTGTTTCCACCGATCTTCTTTTTTTAGCAGTTCGGCAAATTGCAGGCCGTCCATTCTCGGCATCATCATATCAGAAATGATCAAATCGGGAGTGAAGCTTTCAAGTAATTCTACTGCTTCCTGCCCATCAACAGCTTCTGTAATCTGATAGCTATCTTCCATTAAATCCCTTACATATTGTCTCATGTCTATATTGTCTTCAACAATCAGCAAGGAGGGTTTTGAGCCATCAACCTTTTTTCGGGATGCTTTATGGGGATTGCTTTCAAGATTTATTCTATTAAGTTCTGCAGTTTCTGATTCCACACCGGTTACTATTAACTTGTCAGGCATAGAGAAAATAAACTCACTGCCTTTGTTCAATGTACTACTCACCGATATATCTCCTTCATGTAAATAAGCTAGTTCTCTTGAAAGCGAAAGACCTATTCCTGTACCTCCCTGCAAAGTACTTTGGTGATGAGACGATTGGAAATAGCGATCAAAAATTTTTCCTACATCAGCTGTGGGAATTCCCTTTCCGGTGTCTTTTACACTGATTTGCAGACTATTCTGATTTTCCGATGGTGCCAGCATGGTAATGGTAACTTTTCCTCCCTGGTCTGTAAATTTCAGGGCATTGGATAGCAGATTAGTGATGATCTTTTCCAACATCAGCTGATCTGCATCTACAAAAATTCCTTGGGATATTTGTTGATAGAGCGCTACATTTTTCTGATTAGCCAATTCTGTAAAGTCTCCTGTAATTCGACTGATGAGATCTGACACATTAAATACTGATTTTTGAAGTTTTAATGCTCCGGATTCTAATTTCGATACGCTGAGAATCTCATTTACCAGACCTAATAACTTGTTGCCATTTTTGTTAGCCATTTCCAAACTGGCTTTGATTGAATGTTCAAGTTTCGGAGATTTTTGCCTGATTACATTTTGCAATGGACCTAAAACCAGGGTAAGGGGTGTTCTCAGTTCATGAGCAATGTTGGCCACCCACCTTGCTCTGGTGTCCTGAATGCTTTTGATTTCGTCATATTGTTGTTGGATAGTTGCACTGTCTTTCTCTGCTTTTTCTTTTTGTTGACTGATCTCAACATTCTTCTGTTGGATATCAATATGACTTTTTTGCAGAGCATCATGCTGTTGCCTTATTTGGATGGAAAGTTTCTTTCTGGTCAAATAGGCATAGAAAACATAAAAAGCAAAGAGGATCACAACTATTAATGCAATACCTATTGTCCAGGTGACACTTTGCTGTTTCTTGATAGTGAGTTCTGCAAGGTTCGCCTCTTTTTTCAATATCAGATTCTCTTTTTCTTTCTTATCAGTTTCATACTTTGTTAAAATCTCATTTAGGTTTCTGGTATTTGTTTCATTGGTCAGGCTGTCCTGATAGATAGCGAATTGTTGCTGATGATAAAAAGCCTTTTCATAAGCTCCGATCTCCGCATAGGCCTCTGATACAATTTCATGTGCTGCTACCAGCTTTTGCTTTGCGCCAATTTGAGATGCTATTGAGATAGCATCTAAGCCTGATTCAATAGCTTTAGTATAAAATTTTCCAGTTATGTATACTTTAGCAAGGCCACTATATGCTGAGACCATATGCCTGTCACTAACAATTCCCATTTCATTACCAAGGTCTAATGCTTCGATGAAATGTTCTTCTGCACTTCTGAGATTGGTTTTTTCCAGGTAATAGTTACCGAGGAGCAATAGCGTCTTTCTCTTATTTGGTTTACTTTTTATTGAATCAAATAACATCAAAGACTTTTCAAAATAACTGAAGGCACTATCATATTTTCCTGTATTCTGATAAATTGTAGCCATTTGTAACCATGTTGAACCGATACCGGATTTACTGTTCAATTTTTTATAGACACTCAGTGCCTTATTATAGTTTTTCAGCGCGTTTTTGAGGTTCGATCTGGTTTGATGTATTCCTGCAATATCAAACCAACAATTCGCATGACTGGTAAGTATATCGAGCTCTTCATAGAGGTTAGCAGCTTTCACAATGAAGCTGAAAGCGACTGCATAATTTCCCTTTTGACTTTCCAGGTTACCCAGGGCATGCCAGGATTTGGCAGTATTTTCTTTTGAATCAATCTCCAGACTTATTTCAGCGCTCTTAATTAAATCCTGATAAGCCTTGTCATAATTTCCAATTTTGCTGTAGAGTTGTGATCGATGGGTCGCGAATGCCAAAAACATATTGGTAGTACCACTTAACTCATTTAATTCTAATGCATTGTTCTCATAGCTAAGTGCCTTTTTATAAGCCCCCTGCTTGCCGTGGAGAATCGATAGCGAGTGATTAATTGATGCCAGGCCAATAGAGTCTTTTGATTGCCTTGCTAGAAGTAAAGCTTCTTCGTAATATTTAATAGCGTTAATGTAGTCATCTTGCCTACTGTATACGTCTCCTAATCCCCTCAATGTGGAAGACATTTTTACTGGTTTTTTCAAACTCCTGTTGATGGTCAATGCCCGTTGATAGTAGTCTGCAGCATTGTCGTAATCTTCAAGTTTTCGGTAGATACTGGCTATCAGGTGATACATATAGGCATCATCATTTTGAGATTCGCTAAGATACACGCTTTTCGCAGCTTGTAGATACTCTGCCAAAGCCTCTTCATATTGCTCCTGACTTCTAAAGATCATCGCCCTCAGTCGGTGTGATCCTAAAATCTCTTCAACGATTTTACCTTTATTGGCAACTGATAATGCCTGGCTATGTAAAGCCAAAGCATTTTCTATATTTCCATTGTATCGTTGCAAAATAGCCTGGTAATTTAAAGCCTTGGCGATTCCTCCTGCGTCTCCCAGCTTCCTGAATAGGTCCTCGGATTTTTCAAAATAATAGGCAGAGGAATCATAGTCTTTGTTTTTTTTGAAAGCGTCTGCAACTTCCATCAGTACTTCAACACTGTCTTCTGTTGCACTGGAAAGAGACATTACTTCTCTGTATGCATGTATGGATTCTACATATTTTTTTTGCCTGCTTAAAAAATCTCCTTTCAAATTCCAGGCTTTCCTAACCCCATTTTCAAAACCACTTTCCCTGGCCAGGGAAATTGCAGAATCTATTGTTGAAAACGCTGACTTGAAATTTTTCTTTCGGAATTGACTTTCTGCTTGTTTCAACCAATTATTGACCTTTAGTGTGTCGGTCTTAACAGTTGCAAAACTGCTTAATTGGATGAGATTTAGTAGAAAAAAGGCCATCAATCGAAGGGTAGTAGCGTATTTAATCATCTTGCTCGGAGATTTATTTCACATAACTGATTGATCAAATTTAAAGCTTAATTCTGATAGACAAGAATTGCCTGCTGAGTATTTTTAAATGTCTGAGTCCGTAAGATTCCTTCGCTGCGCTCGGAATGACACCCCTTTGTTGCAGCGCAATGCATTGCGCTGCTGAAGCAAGCGTCCGCTTGCTTGAACCTACTCGCATCGTTATTCATTACAATTTCATATTTCTATTTCATCTTAAGCCAAATATTATTTCGTCAAATCCCTAAAATACACCTCTGACGGAATAAAAGTAATCTCGGAAAGCAAAGTGCTTCCCTCGGAAGCTGAATTGTCACCTCGGAAGCAACTTTATATTCCTCGGAAAGGTTCAGACAGGGCTCGGACAAAGTAAAATCACCTCGGACGGTATATTGTTTGCTCGGAAACATTAGAATCTCCTCGGAAAGAAGATTATTTGGTTTGTATTTGAATTACGATTAGGATTGTGCCATCCTAAAATAAGTTTGTGCCATCCTAAAATAAGATTCCTTCGCTGCGCTCGGAATGACGCCCTTTTGTTGCAGGGCTGTTGCAGCGCAACGCTTTGCGCTGCTATCAATATTCCATCTAAAGCAAGCATCCGCTTGCTTGATTCTACTCGCATCGTTATTCCTCCACTTCTATCACCATTTCTATCTCAACAGATAAATTAATAGGCAGGGAAACCATCCCTACTGCTGCGCGGGCATGTTTGCCCCTCTCACCAAATACATCTACCAGCAGATCAGAACAGCCATTCATTACTTTGTGTTGCTCATTGAAGTCTGGGGCTGAATTGACCATTCCAAAAACCCTTACAATCCGCTTTACCTTCGATAAATCACCACCAGTGGCATGATTGATGGTTCCCAGCAAGCATATAGCAGTTCTTTTGGCTGCTTCATATCCTTCTTCAACTGTCATATCTTTTCCCAGTGTGCCAGTATCACCTTTTACCCGCGGACTACAAGGGCCATGCCCTGCAATAAAAATCAGATTGCCTGTTTTTACGTATTTCACGTAGTTGGCTACCGGAACGGACATCTCGGGTAGCGTGATGCCCAGCTCTTTCAGCCTTTGTTCGGGGGTGGGTTCCTGCTGTTCAGCAACAACAGCTTTTGCCTGGATAGAATCAGCCTGATTACCAGCAGTTTCTTTTTGCTCACAGCCAATAAAGAAGGAAATGATCAATAGTGGCAGGAAAACTTGATTAAATCTATTTATCATCGGTATTGTTAGGTATTAATTAGCGTGTTAAATCTAATTCTTTTTATGCTAAATAGTAGAAAGCTAGTTGCATATACTCTCTTCATGACATTTTTATTAATTCTTATCCTTTCACTGGCATTCGATCTGTAAGACTTGTATTTTTGCAGAAAAAATGCTGAGTGACTCATGATTTTGATCACTTTAGACTAAAAACCCAAGTTTATGAAATACTTCAATAGCATTATTGATACCATTGGTGACACCCCGTTAATCAAATTGAATAGCGTTACAAAAGGCATTAAAGGGACTATTTTGGCAAAAGTAGAATACTTTAATCCTGGTAACTCTATGAAAGACCGAATGGCTATCAAAATGATAGAAGATGCCGAAAAAGAAGGAATTTTAAAGCCAGGTGGTACAATTATAGAAGGTACCAGTGGCAATACTGGTATGGGATTGGCACTAGGAGCAATCGCCAAGGGCTATAAGTGTATTTTTACGCTGGCTGATAAGCAGAGCCAGGAAAAAATTGATATCCTTAGGGCAGTAGGTGCTGAAGTGATTGTTTGCCCTACCAATGTAGCGCCCGATGACCCACGGTCTTACTACTCTGTAGCACAAAAGCTCAATAAAGATATTCCCAATTCATTCTATCCCAACCAGTACGATAATTTATCAAATACGAAAGCGCACTATGAAACTACTGGTCCCGAGATCTGGAAGGACACAGAAGGTAAGATTACTCATTATGCTGCTGGTGTAGGTACGGGCGGCTCTATGTGTGGAACGGCGACCTATCTGAAAGAGCAAAATGCTGATGTTGTAACAGTGGGTATCGATACTTACGGATCAGTTTTCAAAAAATATAAAGAAACCGGAGAGTTCGACGAGAAAGAAGTTTATCCGTACCTGACTGAAGGAATCGGTGAAGACATCCTTCCCAAGAATGTAAATTTCGATGTGATCGATCATTTCGTAAAGGTCACCGATAAAGATGGGGCCATCATGACCAGGAGACTGGCAAGAGAGGAAGGACTGTTTATCGGTTGGTCGTGTGGATCTGCTGTGCAGGGTGCATTGGATTATGCCAGTGAAAATCTGACAGACGACGATGTAATGGTGATAATATTACCGGATCACGGTACCAGGTATTTGGGTAAAATCTACAATGATAACTGGATGAAAGATCATGGCTTTTTGGAAGAAGCTAAATTTGGAACGGCAAGAGACATCATCCTTTCCAGAAACGGAAGTGCGCCACTTAGGACCATCAACAAAGATGTGCTGGTTGGTGATGCGGTGAAACAAATGAACCAAATAGGGGTTGATCAATTGCCGGTAGTCGATGGTGAAGAAATTGTTGGTAGCCTTACTGATACTAAAGTACTTTCGGCACTGATCGAGTCGCCGGAGTTGAAACAAAAGCCTGTTGGTGAAGTAATGGACGCACCTTTCCAGTTTGTCGCGCTTGACAACACGTTGGATGTTCTATCGTCGATACTGAAAAAGGAAAAGAAAGCGGTAATGGTGCGGGATGAGCACAATAAAGTGCATATCATTACACAAAGTGACCTGCTGATGGCTATGACGGAATAAGAATAACTAACTTCATTATGGTAAGGGTTATCGGAAAAGGTTTGTTATGGGGTTTTTGAATTAATAGATTAGTCAATTTTTATGCTTAATTCATAATTATGAATTCATGATTAAATTAACACTAAAAATCCGACTATTGAAGTATCGAAAATTTCTCAATGTAAAACTCAATTTGATAATCTCTGATAATTAGAAATTATATATTAACTTAGAGGAAAAATAATTATTTAACCTCTTTGCTTGCACAAAGATAAGCTGTATTAAGATCACCGGATTTTGATACGGCTTTTTTTATGACCTTGCAGCAACTGGCTTTTACGAATGAAAGGACCCATCGGCATATTTGATTCAGGTTATGGAGGGCTAACAGTGCTTAGCGCTATCAGGAAACAATTGCCCCAATACGACTACCTGTATTTGGGCGATAATGCCAGGACACCCTATGGAACCAGATCCTTCGAAACAGTTTATCAGTATACGCTGCAAGCGGTTCGCTATTTATTCAGTCAGGGTTGCCCCCTGGTGATACTGGCATGTAATACAGCATCAGCGAAAGCGCTGAGAAGCATCCAGCAACTGGACTTACCTCATCTGGCGCCTGACAGACGTGTTTTGGGAGTCATCAGACCTACTACTGAGATGATTGGCAATCAAACTACCTCTAGACAGGTCGGCATTCTGGGTACATCAGGTACTGTACTGTCTGATTCCTATCCCGTTGAAATCCGTAAGTTTTTTCCTGACGTACAGGTTTTTCAGCAGGCTTGCCCAATGTGGGTGCCACTGGTGGAAAACAACGAACTCGAAAACTCAGGGACAGAATATTTTGTGGGGAAATCAGTAAATAACCTGCTGCAACAGTCAGATCACATAGATACGATACTGCTTGCCTGCACCCATTATCCACTGTTGCTGAATACCATCAAAAAACTAACACCTGAACATATTTCGATAGTTACCCAGGGGGAGATTGTGGCTACCAGTCTGGTTGATTATCTGGAAAGACATCCGGAGATGGCAGCTCAGTGTTCAAAACATGGAGATGTGGCTTTTCAGACGACTGATGACAAAGACAAATTCAATCGGGCTTCTGCAATATTTCTGGGCTATCAGACGGATGCGACGAAAGTAGCTCTTTGATCCGGGAAATTCACCTAACTATCAGCTCACAGACATTCGTGATTCATTGGTGAAAATATTTCATGATCATCGTAATTATTCGTATTTTCATTGAAAATAAAATACTTGTAGCTGTAAAGGTATTGCCCATCGAAAATCAGATCAATATTAAGATCAAAATTGAATGATATATGAGCAACTTTTATAGCTTTGTAAATGTTAGGCAGTTATGATCGGCAATTGCCCCGAAGAACAAAAGTATGAGCCCCAATGAGTGATCCGATAAAACATGAATGCGGTATCGCATTTCTGAGACTGAGAAAGCCTCTTCAATACTATATTGACAAATATGGTACCCCCACTTATGCCGTTAACAAGATGTACCTTTTGATGCAAAAGCAGCATAATAGGGGACAGGATGGTGTTGGTGTGGCAAATATCAAACTGGATATGAAGCCTGGCAGCAGGTACATCAGTAGATACAGAACCACTAATACACAACCGATCGACGAGATTTTTGGGAAAATCGGTAAGAAGTACAGGAAATTACAAAAAGAAGGGAAGGATAAGTATTTCGACGCTGAGTGGCTGAAAAGCAATGCCGGATTCACCGGAGAAGTGTGGCTGGGTCACCTGAGATATGGCACGCACGGCAAAAACGGTATAGAGAGCTGTCACCCATTTTTAAGACAAAACAACTGGCGTAGCAGAAACTTGGTAGTTGCTGGTAATTTCAACATGACCAATGTTGAGGAATTGTTCGAAAAGTTGGTAGAGTTGGGACAGCACCCGAAGGAGAAAGTGGACACTGTTACCGTAATGGAGAAGATCGGTCATTTCCTCGACGAGGAGAATCAGGCGATTTTTGATAAGTATAAAGACAAGCTCAATAATCAGGAAATTACGCAGATCATAGAAGAAGAACTTGATCTGGTAAAAGTCCTTGAAAAAGCCTGCAAATATTTTGACGGTGGTTATACCATGTCCGGGATGGTAGGTTTTGGTGCCAGCTTTGTCGCCAGAGATCCTGCGGGAATCCGACCGGCTTATTATTTTGCTAATGATGAAGTAGTGGTGGTAGCCTCTGAAAAGCCTGCTATCAAAACGGCCTTCGGTTGCGAATATGACGAGATTCTGGAAATTGCTCCTGGTCATGCCCTGATAGTCGATAAATACGGCGACTATGTAATGAAACAATATAAAGAGCCGGTAGAAAAGAAATCGTGCTCTTTTGAGAGGATATATTTTTCAAGAGGAACAGACCCTAACATTTACAGAGAACGCCGAAAGCTCGGTGAATTGTTGGTTCCCAAAGTACTGGAAGCCATCGATGGTGATTTGAAAAATGCAGTATTTTCATATATTCCCAATACTGCTGAAACATCTTTTCTCGGTTTGATGAACGGAATAGATGGTTATCTGACCAACAGAAAAAGGGATATTCTGAAAGGGGAGAAACTGTCAGATGAAAAACTGGATGAGTTGTTGAGTTTCAGACCGCGTACTGAAAAACTTGTACTGAAAGATGCCAAGCTAAGAACTTTCATCACGGATGATGAACATCGCGACGACCTGGTATCCCATGTGTATGACACCACTTATGAGGTGATCAATAAAAATGTAGATACGCTGGTAGTGATCGACGATAGTATCGTAAGAGGCACTACACTGGAAAAGAGCATATCACGATTTTCTTTGGCTCCAGCTGATCCAATAATTTCAGAATACTCTTTTCCAG
>JBCBHL010000242.1:0-11409 GCA_038525605.1 Bacteroidota bacterium | reverse complement strand
TTCCTGCGAAAAAATAGAAACAATCATTCTAATGGTTTACAATGCCGCTTTGAAAAAAACAGGAGTCAAGCCAAATACCAGGCTCAAGAAACTTCTCGTACCTTCAATAATCCTGTCTTTCTGGCTCTTGATACAATATTTAATCTCTGAGAGTGGTTTTTACCATGACTTAAGTTTTCCTCCAAGAATCCCCCTTTTGATGATATTGCCGCTGTTCATTTTTATCATCTTTTTCCTGCGAAAAAATAGAAACAATCAATTCATCCGGTCGATTCCTGTTTATGCTCCCATAGCCTATCAAAGCTTTAGAGTGGTTATTGAGGTCCTATTTTACTTCACATTTTTAGAAGGAATTCTGCCAGTTCAGGTCACTTTTGAAGGAGCCAACTATGATGTTTTACTGGGAGCATCTGCCATCATCATGGGTATTTATGCATCTAAGAAAAATACCTCTAAAAAAGTACTGATTTCCTGGAATATCATTGGAATTGCTATTGTAGCTTTTGCGGCGTTTACCTTTATTACATCTTTTTATTTTCCATCTATCTGGGGACAGGAAAGCGCGGAAATCTCTCAGGAGTTTAATCAATTTTCATTTTTGCTGCTTCCTTTATTCTTCATGCCTTCCGCAATTTTCATGCATGGTCTGTCCATCATTCAACTGAGGCAAATACTTAAAAAAGAGAATTATGAGAAATAAGATCATTTTAGTCACCGGAGGTACCAGTGGTATCGGTAAGGCATTAGTAGCCTTATTGCACGCTGAAAATCAAGTGATCGTCTGCTCTAGAAATCAGGATAAAATAGCTGAATGTGAAAAACGTTTTAGAGACGTTCTCTACATACAGGCTGATATTTCTAATATCGATGATTTACATCGGGCTGAAAAAATCATTGCAGAAACTTATGGCCGTTTAGATATCTTATTTGCGAATGCAGGGGTTGCTAATTTTTTTGATTTAGATAGCTCTCAGTCTGTACTTGATTTTCGTGATATGGAGGTCAATTTCAAAGGTACTGTACAAACTGTCAATACCTTTAAGTCACTGCTTTTGAACAGTAATAAACAACCGACACTGGTCATCACCAATTCAATTTTAGCAAAGATTCCGCATTATAAAATGCCCATATATTCAGCTTCGAAGGCAGCTCTTCATTCCTACTGTACCGCACTTAGGTCAAAGATAAAACGACTAACGATCCTGGAGATATTCCCACCTTTAGTTGATACACCTATGACCAAAGATTTGAAATCAAATGATAAAATGAAACCCGAAAAAATTGCTGCTAATATTGTTTCAAGTGTGCAACGTGGAAAGAAGGAAGTCTATCCCGGAGTTGCCCGACTTGCTAATTTGATGAGCATCATTTCTTTTAAACGAATTAGCAAAATAATCAATTCAAATTAAAATAAGCCTCATAGTGATATTACCGGCAGATGCCTTATTGGGTGAATTCCAAGACCGTTTTTATATTTAAAGAAAGTATATTTATGAATTAAAAATATAGTAATGAAGTTGCTAATAAAATGTTTCATCAGTAACCTATCAGCGTAGGGAATGTGCTTCAACTAATGCTCAGACATAAAAGATGATTTTAAAGTACGAAGACTATAAACTCAATGATAAATCAGTCTTTGAAAGAGTGGTTTTTAAGCCACCATTCAAACCATCAATTACTTATGAGAATGAAGCCTGTTTTATTTATTCCAGAAATGGTAACGGATTCTCTTATGGAGGGCTGGAAAAAGGTAAAGTAGTTTCGAAAGAAAGCATATTGATGAAATGTGGTTCATTTATCAACCATTGGCAATCAGCCGATGATCATGAATCTTGCGAAATCATTGCCATCCATTTCACACCTGACATCATCAGGTCAGTTTATCAAAACGAAGTTCCTCATTTTTTGATTACTGGTGAACAAAAACACAGTCATAAGATATTTCAGATATTGCCACATTCATCAATTATTGATGAGTACATCAAAGGGATGAATTTCTATTTTGACAATCCTCCATTAATGACTGAAGATTTGCTCATATTGAAAATCAAAGAACTTTTGTTATTACTTTACAACACAAACTACCCCGAAATCAGGGATTTGCTGAAGTCGTTGTTTACACCAGTGGAACTAAACTTTAAGTCTATCATAAACGCTCATTTGTTTGACGATTTGACTCCTCAGGATTTCGCCGCATTGACAAACACAAGCCTTTCCACTTTTAGGAGAAAGTTCAAAGAAATATTCGGAGAGTCACCAGCTAAATACATTCAGGATAAAAGGTTAGAAAGAGCATCAGAATTACTGAAAGCTTCGGATTTGCGCATAACAGATATTTGTTTTGAGTGTGGCTTTAATAGTCTGAGTAGTTTTACAAGAGCATTTACGAAGAAATATAACATGCCACCATCAGATTACAGAGAAAGACAACTTTGACCCTCTAAGTCAAACTTTTGAGCTTTATTGAAAAACCATTCTTGCTATCAAATGTAATTTTTGCATTGTTGATAATTTTTTAATCAAAATCGGTGAGGAACCTGCTCCTGATTGGCTTTACACTAAATCTTGAAATTATGGCATATACGACAGTAAGCGTAGTTGAATCAATCTTCATAAATACCTCAGTAGAAGAGCTTTGGAACATCACAGCTCTTCAATTTGACAAAATCGGTCTTTGGAGTGCCGGCGTTAAAGATGCAATAGGATATGGAACAGGCTTTAATGGCTCAGTTTGTACTGAAAGACAATGCATTCCTGCATATAAAGGTTTTAAGAAAACAACTGAGAGAATCATAGATTACCAACCTGACAAAAAGCAGTTTACCTATCAAATTGCACAAGGACTTCCTAAAATGGTGGTAGAAGCAACGAACACCTGGACGCATTTGGAGGAGGGAAATGGCACTAAAATTACAATGGAAGTATATATGGAACTGAAAGGACTGATAGGGAATGTTATGAAAGGCCCCCTGAAGAAAAAGATGTCTAAGATCTTGAAAGAAAACCTGGAAGAACTAAAAGCTTATGCTGAAACAGGAACCGTACATACCCGCAAACAAAAGCTGATAGCTCAAGAAGCAAAATAGTCTATGAAAGATAACATAAGTGAACAGGAGTTGAGTGATTTTCTTGGTCTGGCAAGGGTCGACGGACTACTTGCTTTGGAAGAATTAAACTTATCTGATAAAGCCACAATACTTGATATTGGGACAGGTGCCGGAATATCAGCTGTTTTTTTTGCTCAGAATGGATATCAGGTCGTAACTAGTGAGCCTGAAACTGACGATTCGGAATATGTGAAGATGGACTGGAAACAAATGCCGAGAGACACGGTGTTGAAGATTTCATAAAATTCAAGGCTTTTGATGCGACCAAAATGCTATTTGAATAAAGCAATTTCGATGCAGTGATTTTCTTTGGTTCGCTACACCATATTGAAGAAAATCAGCGTGAATGGGTCAATTGGTATGAGATTCGATAGCAATATAATTTTTGGTTGTGTTTCTTGAACCAAAAGTTGAAGTAATTACAAAAAATCAGCAGCAAGTTTGTCTGGCAATGTCACATATTTATTTCTGTCAGTTAACTTCTCCGTGTTTTCTTCATTAAACCATAACATTACCAGGTTTGACCTATTCCCAAATTTGCAATAGCTTTAGACAATAAATTGTAAATACGCTTTGATTTATTCATAAGCAATATCACTTTGAAAGATCGCAAAATGCGATTGCTACATTATTATGAAGAAACTACTTCCTTTCCTCGTTATTATTTTAATCAATCCCATTTTATCCTCTGCACAAGATCTCTTGCAGTCAGGGCCAATGGTCGGTTATTCCACCATGAGAGAAGTTCTGTTGTGGGCACAAACCACTGAAGCTGCTAACGTCCACTTTGTGTATTACGACGTGGAAAAGCCAAAAGAACGATATAAAACAGGCGTTCATACTACAGAGTCCCAAAATGGATTTGTTGCCAGGTTAATTGCTGATAACATTTTGCCGGGGAAAGAATATAATTATGAGCTTTTCATCAATGGTAAGCAGATTACCAGAGATTATCCAATGAAGTTCCAGTCTCAATCACTTTGGCAATGGCGCACCGATCCACCAGAAGTAAACTTTGCTATTGGCAGTTGTAATTACGTCAACGAAGAACGGTTTGACCGACCAGGCAAACCATATGGTAGTGAACATGAAATTTTTAAATCTATCTATGAAAAAGATCCGGATTTTATGTTGTGGCTGGGAGATAATACCTACTTAAGAGAAGTAGACTGGAACTCTCGAACGGGCTTTCTACACCGATATACACATACCCGCTCCCTTGAAGAAATGCAGCCGCTATTAGCTTCCACACATCATTACGCCATTTGGGACGATCACGACTATGGCCCCAACGACTCAGATGGTAGTTATTGGTTAAAGGAAACAGCTTCCGAAATATTTAAGCTCTTTTGGGGAAATCCAAACTATGATGTAATTGGAAAAGGTGGGATTACCGGGACTTTCCATTGGGCAGATTTGCAATTCTTCCTATTGGATAACCGCTACTACAGGACATCTAATAGAAACTGGACAGAAAAAAGGGAGATGCTTGGCAAAGAGCAAATCGACTGGCTCATCAATGCATTAGCTTCCAGCAGAGCGCCTTTTAAGTTTATTGTAATTGGCGGACAGGTTCTGAGTACAGAAGCTGGCTATGAAAACCATGCTGGTTTCTCAGATGAAAGGCATTACCTCTTACAGAAGATTCGGGAGGCTAAAATTGAAGGAGTTGTCTTTTTGGATGGTGACAGACATCACACGATCCTGAGTTCAATGCAGGAAAACAGGGATGTTTATCCCTTATACGATCTTACCTGTTCTTCACTAACCGCCGGTGCGAATAACAGAAAAGAACCATTAAATAAGAATGGAATAGAAGAGACCTTCGTTGGTCAACACAATTTTGGGCTGTTAAACGTGAGCGGTCCCAGAACAAACCGCGAGTTAAAAATCAGCATTTCCGATAAGGATGGTCAGGTGCTCTGGATCCGTACAATTCGCGCACAGGATTTGAAGTATCGGAAATAATTGGTGAGTATTCATCGTCGCAGGTAATTTTACAAGATCAGTGTTTGGAGATTACTGAATTTAACATCTACTCCTGGGAGTCTAATCAGAAGTAATAAAGATTGAAACAGCGGAATTCCTAAGCCACATTAATTAAAAGAAAATATCTTCATAGCGAGGGGTATTGAAAAATGATTCGTCTAAAACAGTAACGTTTACATAACTATACTTTTTAGCTAATGAATTATTTAAGATATTTTTTGATCGCTATGATTGGTCCTTCACTGATGTTTATCATTTCTTGTGGAGAGAGTGAAGAAGAACCGGAAATGCCAGATGGAGGGATTGCTACACCCGTTTCTGCATTTGATGAGTTTAACAGTGCCGCCGTAACAGTCTCTTTTGATGGAGACGAGATAACCATAGAGTCGAACGGGCTACCGAATCACACATCTCCTTACTGGGAAGAATCCAATCCGCTGTATATTGAACCTGTGGTAGCGGTCGCTTTGACTCCCGGACGCATTGGTGGCGATCGTAGTTTTACGCTTACTGTACCCGCTGCACCGGAATTAGCAGCCAGCAGCACCGCAACCGGATTAGGCCCTATTGGCATCTCCGTGACAGGTGTACCAATATTTAACGATACGGAAGGCCCAAACAGGCCATTGGAGGAAATGATTGCAGAAACTTTCGATTATGCAGGCGCACACAACGGTCCATCAGGGTATCATTATCATGTGGAGTCTGCTGATGTATCAGAAAATACGGTGCTATCTCACGATGACGGTAAACTAGTGGGTATCATGGCAGATGGTTTCTTGTTGTATGGCAGAAGAGAAATGGATGGCTCATATCCAACAGACCTTGATGAGTCCGGTGGGCACTTTGGTGTAACTCCTCATAGTAATGGAGTTGAGGTTTATCATTATCACATAATCAACGAGTTTTATTTAGGAAATATCATTGTCCTTTTTGGTGGGGATTTGCAAGGAACTCCGAATAGTATCATGTAATTGGAAAATGACAGAAATGAAACATTCTTTCATCAGTACATTATTCATTGCTATTTGCCTTATCTGTTGTTTAGAAAAGGAATCATACTTTACAGATGCGGATGCAAATCCGTTCACACATGAAATTCCGGAGACATATGTCAACAAATCCGATCTGCATTATGATGCACAGAGATCGATCTGGACTTTGAATAATGAAGCCTTTTCCGGATTTGCTGTCTCTTTTTATGAGAATGAGATATTGAGGGAGAAACTAGGAATATTAAAGGGAAGAAAGGAGGATAGCGCCAGCCAATGGTACCCTGATGGCCACTACAAGAGGATTGCTATTTATCGAAATGGAAAACTCGAAGGAGACAAAAAGAGCTGGTCTGCAGATTCTTCTCACTTGTTGTTGTCTCATCTAAGGTATAAAATCGGTAAGTTACATGGACGTCAGCAAGTTTGGTACCCAACAGGTCAGGTATTCAAGAAAATGAATTTTGACATGGGAAAAGAGGAGGGGCTTCAGCAGGCATTCCGAAAGAATGGGGCTTTGTTTGCTAACTATGAAGCAAAGGCTGGTAGAATATTTGGTTTGAAAAAAGCGGCTCTATGTTATGGTTTAGAGGACGAGCAAATTCAATCCCGATCAGATGAAAAGAGATAGATTTAGATAAATGAGTCTGGCAAACCGTAGTGGAATTTGTGAAAATTGGCGATGAAGATTTATGGGTTAATCAAATAGCAAAGGGAGATGAAAATGCTCTCAGGAAGATTTATGATCGATACTCTGTAAAGGTCTTTAATACGGTGATCAGCTACACCATGAATGAGGAAGACGCGGAGGAAGTTCATCAGGATATATTTGTCACTATTTACAAAAGTGCAGGTTCTTTTCGAAAAGATGCAAAAGTAAGTACCTGGATTTACCGGATTACGGTCAATAAATGTCTTGACTTTTTAAGAAAAAAGAAAAGTCCGAAACGACGAGGAATTTTTACCTCACTTTATAAGAAGGATTCAGGTAAACTCGCAATTGAACCTGCTGACTTTATCCATCCGGGCATTAAGATGGAACAGGCAGAAAATGCAGAGATCTTATTTCGAATCATTGATAAGATTTCTGAAAAGCAGAAGACTGCCTTTATCCTCACCCAAATCGAGGAGTTATCACATAAAGAAACTGCTGCGGTTATGAAGACTTCTCCTAAAGCTGTTGAATCACTGCTAAAGCGGGCAAGAAATAGTTTGAAAAAGGAATTGGAAAATCGCTATCCGGAAAGAGGGAAATAACAATAAATAACATCAAGATGAATATGGAAGATTGGAAAGACGATATCATTAACAGTACAAAAGGCATGTCAAAAGCTGCTCCTTCGGCAGATGCATTTGATAAAATACTGATTAAAATCAAAAGCAAAGACGATTCTCATGGCTGGATAGCCATTGCGGCAAGCGTTTCACTGATTGTATTAATAAATACTTTTTTGATAATCGATTATTCAAATAGTAAACGCCAGACCGTCGCAAACAGTACTGATTATTCCTTGCCGCTGGTTTCTAACTACAACATTTACTAAAATGAACAGTAAAAGAGTCTATCAAATTGGATTTTTATCGCTGATTGTAATCAATTCGATATTGCTGTATCTCTTATTCGTACAGTCGGGGAGACCTGCCAGAAGACCAGGACCTCCACGTGGTTCCGTCATTGAGAAAATCAGCACTCGCCTGGAACTTACACCAGATCAGGAAAAAGCGTATCGTCAGATGGCTCAAAATCATGGGGATCAGATGAGAAATTTTGATGAAACTCATAAGGCTTTGATAACTGCCTACTTCAAATCTTTTGGTGACGACCCCATTTCATCTGATAGCATCAAGAATGAGATATTGAAAATTGAATCGGCAAAGTTGCAACACAATTTTGATCATTTCACCGACTTAAAATCACTGTTGAATGAAAAGCAAAAGAATCGATTTGGATTGATCATGGATGATATTTTAACGGTTCTCGCTAATAATCGCAGAAACAGGCAACCTCCTCCGAGGGATTAGCAGGATAGAATACGTCTAATAATGAGCGCACAATCAGGGAGGTAATTTTTTAACTATGAGTTCAATGTACTTTTTACAAATTCTTCAAGTCATTCTAATTTCGTCGGTAGTTTTACTTTCCGGATGTTACTCCTCTTCCAAAGAATCGAACAGCCGGGTGGATCGTTTACCTTACTATCAGGAAGCAACATTTACGCCAGTTTGGTTCGAATCGAAGGATGATGTTCCCGATGATTTTCATCAAATCCCATCATTTTCACTAATAAATCAATTGGGTGATACCGTCACTGAAAAAAGTGTAGCAGGGAAAATCTATGTAACAGACTTCTTCTTCACTGTATGCCCGGGCATTTGTCCGAAAATGACTTCAAACATGAGTTTAATTCAGGAGGAATTTCTGCAGGATGAAACGGTGATGTTGCTTTCTCATAGCGTTACGCCAGAATCGGATAGTGTATCAGTATTAAAGAATTATGCAGAATTGAAGGGGATAATAGCTGATAAATGGCATTTATTGACAGGCCCAAGACAGGAGATTTATGATCTGGGTAGAAGCCAGTATTTTGTAGAGGAGGATTTAGGAATTGAAAAAGATGCAGATGAATTCCTGCATACGGAGAATTTTGTCTTAGTGGACAAAGATTTACGCATCCGGGGTATTTACAACGGATTAAAGAAAACATCTATCAATCAATTGATTGCAGACATCAAAACGCTGAAATCAGAGAATTGAGTATTTAAGATTGCTAGTCTGCCAATTGACCTTCAATCAAATCAAAATTTTTAAGCTAAAATCAATTAATTAACTATAGATATTTCGGGCTGTTATACTTGTTGCCCGAAACCCCTTCAATCATCAGAAAATTACAGCACAAAATACTTCAACTAAAGCAGTTTTTTCACTGGTGTTTAATAACTTTCCGTTGGATGTCAGACTAGCAATCCGGCAGATTAATTTTTTCTGCTAAAAGTTCTCATTCTAATTTTTCACCAGAATAAAACGCTGTTTTTACAGACTGAATTTAATGGACAACTTATTAGGTTTAAAAGACATTGAGGAGGCAAAATCACGAATTGATTCATTTGTGAATGAAACGCCTATATTTTCATCTTCCCTATTAAACAAATGGCTGGGGCATGAAATTTATTTCAAAGCCGAGGGTTTTCAAAAAATAGGGGCATTCAAAGCTAGGGGCGCCTGTAATGCCATATCATGGCTACTGGAAAATCATCAAAAACCAGATCGCATCATAGCGAATAGTTCTGGTAATCATGCTCAGGCGATTGCCTGGGCATCAGAAAGTTTGGGAATAAAGTCTAGTATATTCATGCCAGAATTCTCTTCCAAAGTGAAGATTCAGGCAACCCGCTCATATGGAGCAGAGGTAATATTGTGCAAAACCAGGTCAGAAGCGGATGAAAAGGTAAAAAGTGCTGCTGATGATAACAATACTTACTGGATTCCACCTTTTAACCATGAGCAAGTAATTCTCGGTCAAGGAACATCGGCTTATGAAGCCCTGACAAGTTTAGATGACATAGATGCCGTCTTTGCTCCGTGCGGAGGTGGTGGATTGCTATCAGGTACTTTAATTGCGGCCAGAGGACTGAATCCCAGGGCAGAGGTTATCGGAGCTGAGCCTATGAATGCAAATGATGCAAGTATTTCTCTGCAGCAAGGGAAAATTCACAGGCTGACTGAAAAACCAGACACCTTAGCGGATGGCGCCATGACGATGGCAATCGGTGATATTACCTTTGAATATCTCAAGCAGTTAGACGATTTTATAGAAATTTCAGAGTCGGAAATGATTTATTGGACCCAGTGGTTGATGCACCTTTTGAAAACAAGAATAGAACCAACATGCGCACTTGCTATGGAAGCAGCTAAGAAATGGCTCTCCGGGCAGAACGGGAAGAAAAAAATTCTTGTGATATTGTCCGGGGGTAATATGGATCAGGAAACTGCAACAAAAGTATGGAAAGAAGACTATTTAATCCATCCACCTTCACTATGAAGAAACTTGCTTGTGTATTGATAATCTCCTTCTGTAAAATAAACTACTCCTGACTGGACAATTTCATCTATTCTTCGTATAAAGAAACGGGTCAGAAACTATAGATGATGGGGAGTCATGTGACCTTCATCAACTTTAAAGCTATGCTGTGAATATTTTTCATAAGTCAATACATTTTTGAGAGATTGCCGTTTGGACAATAAGTATTAGATTTAATATCAAACAAGTCCGGATCGCTTTTGTTTACATTTTGAGAGGTGTATGAGACGGAAGTTTTATGCGCGTTAATCATTACATTTGATAACCGATGTGATCCACAAAGAGCAGCAAATGAAAAAGATAGTTTTTGTCCTGATAATAACCATTACAACACTAAAAGTGCAGGGGCAATCAAGTGAATTTAGAAATCAAAGAGTTCAGCTGACTATCTTCAATGTTGGTTTCAATGGGTTGATTGGAGGGGTAGGCAGAGTAATCAATCGTTCGGAAAACACCTCTGCTTTTCAGGCATTCAAAAAAGGATTTTACCAGGGAGCTATAGGTGGTGCCATAAGCCATATTGGTTTATCATTGACACATCAGATTCAGGTGCAACAAAACATTGTATACACCTGGCCGGCTCGATTAGTCAATTCTTTTGGTGCATCAATTATTCAAAATACCGCAGAAGGCAAAAGAATGTTTGATCGACTGCATTTCAATCTGTTTTTTACCCGACTGGAATATTATCCTTATCAAAGAAATTTTAGGGCCAGACTTTTTACATCTTCAATTTATGGTTTTTTGGTAGTGGGAAACAATGCAAAATTTAACCTTAAAAAATCATTACAGACAGGAATATTCTATTTTGAATCAGATCAGAATTTTTCATTACCAGGTCTCGGTTCATCCGGTCTTGCAACAGGTCAGGTAAGTTCCATTGGAATGAGCGCGGGTTTGACGCAAGATGATTTTTATGATGTATACGCCGAAGAAACCGCCCACATCTTACAGTATGATAGAAAAGTAGGAGGTAATGCCATTTTGTTGAAAACAAATCAGAACCTTTTAGCGAATAGTAAGCCATATAATTTTCTTTCCAGATATGTTTACTTCGATCTGAACGGTCCTTTGTTCTGGCTTGGATACAGACTGGAGGGAAGCACGCATAACTGTAATTTTTTTGAGCAGGAAGCTGTTAATTATAGTTATAAACGAGCTTATAAGTGTAATTAATTTGGCCAATAAACGTGTTCATCTCTATACTATCTGAGCTTGCCGTCTGCCAACAAGCAATGTGCA
>JBCBHL010000241.1:0-11460 GCA_038525605.1 Bacteroidota bacterium | reverse complement strand
CGAAAATCAATCAACACAAAACCTAACGTGATAATGTCTAATCTGTTTGATTATTTTCAGCCTGATGTAACTAAGCTTTATCAATTACAAATAAACCATTATTTTTGCGCTCTACAGTACATGTAATTATGGGAATAACGTATAAAACAAGGGAAGAGATAGAATTAATGAGAGAAAGTGCGCAGCTTGTCTCTAAAACGCTAGGCTTAATTGCCAGAGAGGTAAGACCTGGGGTTACCGCTTTGCAGCTCGATAAACTGGCGGAAGAATTCATCAGAGATCATCAGGCAGTACCTGGCTTTCTTGGTCTGTACGATTTCCCAAACACTTTATGTACGTCTGTCAATGAACAGGTAGTTCACGGAATTCCCACCGAAAAGCCACTGGAACAAGGCGATATCATTTCCGTTGATTGTGGTGTGGTAAAAAATGGCTTTTATGGTGACCATGCTTATACTTTTGCCGTGGGGGAAGTATCTGATGAAGTAAAACAATTATTGAAAGTCACAAAGGAATCTCTTTATCTGGGCATAGAGCAAATGGTTAAAGGAAAGAGAATGGGTGACCTGAGCGCAGCTATCCAGAACCATGCAGAGAAACACGGTTATGGTGTTGTAAGAGAACTGGTCGGACACGGTCTGGGGCGAACCATGCATGAGCCTCCTAATGTACCTAACTACGGAAAAAGAGGCAGAGGCCCGGTATTTAAAGAAGGTCTGGTGCTTGCAGTTGAGCCTATGATCAATATGGGCACAAAGAGAATCAAGCAACTGAACGACGGATGGACAATTATCACCGCAGACAGAAAACCTTCCGCCCATTTCGAACATGACATTGCAATTGTAGATGGCAAACCTGACATACTCTCTACTTTTGATTATGTAGAGGAGGCGCTGGCAGAAGTTAATGCCCTGGTAGTTTAAACAAATTTAGTAATCCCAAAGACCTTCCGTCACCACCTCCAGCAGGTGACCATCAGGATCTTTGAAATAGACAGAGTAGATATTGCCCCGCCAATGTTCTTCATGAATGACAGGAATATCCAGGTTCTTGAGGTCTGCTTTCATGGAGTCGTAATCCTCCTGTGAAACTTCAAAAGCCAGGTGTTGTTCACCGGATCCGAAATGAGGGGGCAAGTGTGTGTCATTCCTGGTAATTTCTGCGATGAAACAAAGCAGGACATCACTTCCTACCCGGAAAAATATATGCCTCCCGGCCTTCTTAAAAATTATCGGAAAGCCTAGCAATCCATGATAAAACTTCTCCGTTTGGTCAAGGTCGGTGACATACAAACAGGTCTCCTTTATTTTTTTGATTTTTCCCATATTTCCGATAAGGTCACAGTACCTAAAAACATCACTAAGCTACTGCATACCAACAGAAATAAAAACCACAAACACTGACGTTTAGCCACTATAAAAGATGATTGCTGTGCTTTTCAATCACTCAAAATTTCACAAACACCTCATAATCAAACAATAAGCAATTCTAACTATGTCGTAAAAAAATGCAATAGCTCTGAATTAACGCCAGGTTACGAATCATGCAACATTTTAGTAGCTCTAAAAAACTCTGGAGCCGTTTTCTGCAATGCAAATCACCAAACGTAAAAGCCGAAAACAGCATTGAAACAGCCTCAGGCGCGATAAGCTATTTTTTTCTCAATTGATGTGATATTTTTGTCTTATTTACTTCCAGAAAAAAAATATTTTACTTATCCACAGATATCCACATGAAGTACAGCACCACAACCGACTATATATCAATTACTTATAAATATTTCCAAAAAAACGGTGGATAAATTGTTGAAAATGTGGATAAATATTTTTTGCATATGTTGATTCTTTGATTGGTACATTTTCAGTGAAAAATCAATCTTGATTTCCAGGCAAAATATTCAAAAAGAAACACTTACCGATTACATCAGTATGTGTCTGTTAATCAAATATTAAGAGAATTAAAAATACCGTTTTACAGGACGAGGTATTATTTTACTTATATTAGTATTGTACAATTTTAGAAAAAATAACATTCTTCCAAACATTTCGTTTGATTCTTCATATGCGTATTTACAATATATGGTTGTTTGCTTCTTTAGTTATTTTTGCAATGAGTTGCGAATCGAAGAAGGAGAAAAAAGTAGATTCAGGTATCGATGTAATTTCTTTCGAACAATTGAAAAGTAAAATTGATGAGCCTTCCAAAAAAATAAAGGTAATCAATTTTTGGGCAACCTGGTGCAAGCCTTGTATCGAAGAAATGCCTTATTTCGACAATGTAGCGGAAGCATATAAAGATGAGGTTGAGCTTCATTTTATTAGCCTCGATTTTGTAGAGGATTTGGAAAACGTAAAGATGCTCATCAAGAAAAAGAATATCGCTGGTAATACCGCATTACTGGACGAAACCAAATACGATGATTTCATGCCCAAAATCGATAAGAGCTGGACAGGTGCAATTCCCGCCACTTTATTTGTCGATAAGGATGGAAATGAGTACTTTTATGAGAAGTCTTTTTCAGAAAAGGAACTCTCAGATATGATTTCCGGTTTATTTTAAGTAATTGATATTTTACCCAATATGATAAAAGTAATAGGTTCTATTTTAGGAGTTATATTAGTAGGTGCAGGTGTTGTTTTCAACGCGCACGAAACGGTTGCACCTGTATATGGTTACGAAATCGGAGATTCCGCTGATGAATTCAGTCTCAAAAACATTGATGGCAATATGGTTTCTCTGTCAGACTATAAAGAGGAAAAAGGCGTAATCGTAATTTTCACTTGTAATTCTTGCCCTTATGCCAAATGGTATGAAAATAGAGTCATTCAGCTTCACAGAGATTTCGAAAGCAAAGGTTTCCCGGTATTAGCAATCATGCCAAATGACGTTACTATCAAGCCGGAAGATTCATTTTCGGAAATGAAAAAAAGAGCTGAAGAAAAGTCTTATGGTTTTCCTTATGTAATTGACGAAACTCAAAATATAGCGAGAGCTTTTGGCGCTACCAAGACACCGCATGTATTCTTACTAAACAATGAAAATGATCAATTTACGGTTTCATACATTGGTGCAATAGATGATAACGCCAGAAATGAGGCTGAAGTTGAAACCAAATATGTTGAAAACGCCATTGGTGAGCTATTAGCTGACAAACCTGTTACCAAAACTTCGGCTGTGGCTATCGGCTGTACGATCAAATGGAGTAAATAATTGCTGATTCAATTTTAAAGATATTTAAGCCACTTGTGTTTACCACAGTGGCTTTACTATTTGGTCGAAAGGTAAAGTCTGCCCTTCTTTCAAAACCCCAGCTTTTTGTAAGGTAAATATCACTTTATCGATGACAGACTCGGCAATCTGATTACTGGTACTCCACATAGTACTGCCAAACCATTCCAACACATCTTCTTCTTTTTGCTGATACCTGCTGCTCACCATCTTAACGGCATTTGGATTATCCATAAAATCCTTATTCATCCGGTAAATAACAGATAAAGTATCTTTTACCAGCTCAGGGTTCTTTTCGAGGATATCGTCTGTTGCTGCAATTACAAAGCAAGGCCAGGGTGTTGGATATTCGCCTATTCTTTTCAGGACTCCTTTGTCTACATAAGGTTTGGTGGTAAATTTTTCCCAGTAGAACACATCAGTATCCAGGCTTTCTAGAGACGTGAGGGCACCATTAAGGTTCTTGATAATGTGAAACTGACTCTCTTCTAATTCCACCTGATTGTAAAAAGCATCTACTTTGGCCATTAAATGCGAGCCGGACCCTATCCTGCTGATAGCATATCGTTTTTGATAGATGTCTTCATGAGCACTCAGATTGTTTCCTGCTCCCGTATGAATCCCCCAAACCAGGGGTGTTTCAATATATTTAGAGACGATTGACGCAGGATTTCCATGAACAATATCAGAAACTATTCCTTCAGTTAACAATATGCACAAATCTGTCTGATTTTCTCTCAGTGCTTTTGTCATAGCCCCGGTTCCACCATCATAGACGATCCAATCCAGCTCAATACCCAAATCTTTAAAAAGACCCTTTTCATTTGCCAGATGCCAAGGTAGATTAAAATGTTCCGGCACCCCTCCAACTCTGATTTTTCGCATATTATTTCCTTATTTCACTGCCAGCAAATCCAATACATCGTCCAGATACTCTCTGTTATTCGCCAGCCGGGGAACTTTATTCTGACCACCGAGTTTACCCCTTTTCCTCATCCAGTCATAAAAAGTTCCTTCCTCTGCAAAATGAACTCTGGGTGGATATAAAGCAATGTTACCTTGTCTTTTAGCCTCATAATCTGAATTTACCTCTTTCAATGAATTATCCAGCACTTCTATGAAACGAGATTCGTCGTTTGGCTGCACTTTAAATTCAATGACCCATTCATGACTGCCTTGCTTTCCCTGCTCAAGGTAGATGGGGCCCGCAGTAAAATTTTCTATTGACGCCCCGGTTTCTCTGCACGCTTTTGAAATGGCATATTCAGCATTTTCTATAATCAACTCCTCACCAAAGGCATTGATGAAGTGTTTTGTTCTTCCGGAAATTCTGATTCGATAGGGATCTTTAGAAGTAAACTTCACAGTGTCTCCTATTTTATAGCGCCACAACCCCGCATTGGTTGTAATGAGCATTGCATAGTTTTTACCCAACTCCACTTCTGCAAGAGTTAACGCTTTGGGATGCTCCTTTTCAAGTTCTTCGTAGGGAATAAACTCATAAAAAACGCCATAGTCCAACATTAAAAGCAGATCTTCAGAGTCGACCTGATCCTGAATGCCAAAGAAACCTTCTGAAGCATTATAGGTCTCCATGTAACGCATATCTTTTGACGGAATCAGATTATCGAAGACATTTCTGTAAGGCCCAAAAGCCACCGCGCCATGAACAAAAACTTCGAGGTTGGGCCATACCTCCAGAATATTCTTTTTGCCAGTTATTTCCAGAACTTTTTCGATCAAAACAATCGTCCAGGTTGGCACACCTGAAATACTGGTAACATTCTCCTGCGAAGTTACCTCAGACATTAGCTGGAGCTTTTCTTCCCAGTCGTGCATCAGTGCAATGTCAAGATTTGGAGTTCTTGCGATCTTTGCCCAGATGGGCAGGTTTTTCATAATAACCGCAGAAACATCACCATAGTAGGAGTTGGAATTCTTATCCATTTTATTGATTTCATGGCTCCCACCAATTGTCAGTCCTTTACCCGTAAACATCTTCGTATCGGGGTAATTGTTCATGTAAATACTGAGCATGTCTTTGCCACCTTTGTAGTGACAATCCTCAAGTGCTTCCGGCGAAACCGGAATGAATTTACTTTTGGCGTTGGTGGTACCGCTGGACTTGGCAAACCACTTAATATCAGTAGGCCATAGAATATTTTGCTCTCCTTGCAGTAGCCTTTCTATGTAGGGATACATATTCTCATAATTGACAATGGGTATCCGTTCCTGAAACTCTTTGATATTTCCTTTTAAGGATTTAAACTCGTATTTTTTTCCATATTCGGTGTTAACCGCGGCATTTAAAAGATTGTCCAGTAATTCATTTTGAACATCCACGGGGTATTTTAGAAAGAGTTCAATCTGATGAATCCTCTTTTTCATTACCCACGTTATAATCGAGTTTATTATTTCCAAATTAGATCTTTCTTTTCAATTCAAAATTCTGCCCCAAGTACACTCGTCTCACCTGTTCATCGGCAGCAAGTTCTTCTGCAGTACCTGCTTTTAACAGTTGTCCCTCAAACATTAAATAAGCCCTGTCTGTAATCGATAGCGTCTCATTAACATTGTGATCTGTTATGAGAATACCGATGTTCTTTTCCTTTAGTTTAGCAACTATGGATTGAATTTCTTCTACAGCAATCGGGTCTACACCAGCGAAAGGCTCATCCAAAAGAACGAAACTGGGATCCACGGCAAGAGCTCTTGCAATTTCCGTTCTTCTTCTCTCGCCACCGGACAGCACCTGTCCCATATTTTTACGAACGTGCGTCAGACTGAATTCCTCCAGCAAAGCCTCAGTTTTCATCTTCTGCTCTTTTTTGGACATCTTCGTCATCTCCAATACAGCCATGATATTGTCCTCTACGCTCAGCCTTCTGAATACAGACGCCTCCTGCGCCAGGTATCCAATTCCTTTCTTCGAACGTTTATACATTGGCAAATCGGTGATATTCTCATCATCGAGATATATCTCTCCTCCATTAGGCTTTATCAAACCTACAATCATGTAAAACGAAGTTGTTTTTCCTGCACCATTTGGCCCTAGCAGACCTACAATTTCTCCCTGAGAAACCGTTACAGATATATCATTTACAACCGTTCGCTTTTTATATTTCTTGACTAAATGTTCAGCTTTTAAAACCATTTATATTGTTCGTATCATTCAAAAATAAACAAGAATTGGAGGAAATATGATGGTCTAATTGAGTTTTATATCTTTTACCATCAACTGCAATGATTTATTACCCATATATTCATTGATTTCAAGGTAATATGCCACATCGATTGACTCAGCTCTCAACAGATTTTCATAAATCTCCCCAAAACCAAACGCAATTGCATCAATATTCTTATTAGCATCCATGTCTAATAATGTCATCTTTACATGCTCTTCCTTCAGCAGCCTGGGAATCCCTTTTATGTTCAGGTTTCTGGTCACGAAAACAGGCTTCATATTCGCGGGACCAAAAGGTGCCATTTGCTCAAGAATATTGTGGAATTTAAAGGTAAGATCAGGGAGTGTTACTTCAGCATCTATCAGCAACTTCACCTGAGTTTGCTCTTCTGTGATGTGTGTTTTCACAGCTTTTTCAAACTCCTGTCGAAATGCATTCAGGTTTTCGGCCTTCATAGTAAGCCCGGCTGCATACTTGTGACCGCCAAATTGCTCCAGCAGGTCGCCGCACTTTGCAATGGCAGTATGAATATCAAATCCTTTGACAGATCTTGCAGACCCGGTAATCATCCCATTGGAACTGGTTAAAATGATGGTGGGCTTGTAGTACTTTTCAATACATCTCGATGCTACGATTCCAATCACACCTTTATGCCATTCCTCCTTATATAAAACTGTAGTAGACAGATCAACTGCATTCTCCTGCGCTTCTATCATCCGGATAGCTTCCTCTGTTATCTGTTTGTCAAGGTCTTTTCTTTCAATATTCTGATCATTGATTTTAGAAGCTATCTGATCTGCCTCTTCCTGATTTTCTGAAACCAGCAATTTCACCGCTTCCAAAGCATGCCCTATCCTACCAGCAGCATTAATCCTGGGAGCTATGCCAAACACTACATTAGTGATAGTCAGCCGACCTTTGAATCCTGCAATATCTGTCAACGCTCTGATGCCTACAGCAGGCGATTCATTGAGCCTCCGCATCCCGTAAAAAGCAAGAACCCTGTTTTCCCCTGTAATTGGTACAATATCAGCTGCAATGCTGACTACCAAAAAATCCAGTAATTCGTATAACTGGATTAATGGAATGGTATTCTGAATACAAAAACCCTGCAATAGTTTAAAACCCACTCCACAACCTGATAATTCTTTATAGGGATACTGACAATCTTGTCTTTTGGGGTCTAAAACGGCAAATGCATCGGGAAGGCTGTCTCCCGGCAGGTGGTGATCGCATATAATGAGATCAATCCCCAGTGATTTTGCCAACTGAGCCTGCTCAATTGCTCTAATGCCACAATCTAGAGCTATCATCAGTTTTGCACCACTACTATGCGCATGCCTGACACCCTTCTCGGAAATGCCATAGCCTTCAGTGTATCGGTCAGGAATGTAGCATTCCAGCTGATCGGAAAACTTCCTTAAAAACTTATAGAGTAGCGCCACAGATGTAGTGCCATCAACATCATAATCTCCATAAATGAGGATTTGATCGCCTGCAAATATAGCTTCTCCCAGCCTGTTGACTGCCTTTCCCAAATCCTGCATTAGGAAAGGGTCGTGCAATTGATCCAGCGTTGGCCTGAAAAAAGTTCTGGCGCTGTTGAAATCAACTATACCTCTCCGATAAAGAATTTTGGCTATGCTATTACTGATATTAAGTACTTTGGCTAACTCTTCGACCTGATCATTTTGATCATTGTCGGCAAACACCCACGTTTTTACCATTAGGTTGTAAATTTAATTAATGTGAACAAATTGTTGTTTAAAATATCCCGGGTACGACCTCAAATACCTAAATAATGGAAAATCCGCCATCGTCCGGATTTCCAAATATAATGAACTATTTGAGATTAGGATCATTTGAGCAACATAGCCATGTTGAAAATCTTAAATAATTCGGGATTTGATGGTGAGGATCAGCAGAATTAATTAAAATGGGTTTAATTTAGTCTTTCAAATGAAGATCGGATTTAACGATATATGGGACTTTCTTGAATATGCTTCGAAAAGCAAAACAAACTGGCATTTTTCCTTAAAAGCGGGAGATTTTGTCATTAAAAATCTGAAGTATAAATCACTGGCATCACTGAGAAATGATAAGAACTTTGACACCGAGCTGATATCTTCACTTTTTATTTATCGGGAAATTCTCTGGCAGCCCAATGTATTTGTCAGTGCTCAGAAAAGTCTAACCCCATTAAAGATATTTCAATCCTACTGTGAAGAGGTATTTAAGTCCGAGAGAATTCATCCGATCTGCAAAGAACTGATCAAAGGGTTGATCATCCATACAAAAAAGGCAATTGTTAAACTAAGTGAGCAAGACAACGCTTCTACAGTGCAAATACTTGGAGAATTCCGAAAAAGATGTTTTCCCATCATTCTATTTTTCATCATGCATCCCAGAAATCGTGCAGATCATGCCAATGATGCCTGGAACAGACTCAATTATTGCGTGAAAATTCAGATAACTCAATTCAACAATAAGTTTACGGAGTTAATCTATCCTTACTGGGAAATCTCATTTGAAAAAGAAACCAATGGAACGGCTTCTGATATAATCCCGGAGCAGGCAGCTCCTGTTAAAACAGCAGAAAAATAATCTTAGCATAATTGATCTTTAAGGTGATCAAGACAGAATTTTTATGAGTCTATTTGATTTAAAATTTAACTTTAAAATATCGAAAACTGATCAGCACATCACCCAGTGTGATAATGTCTAATTTATCCTGATTTTTTGTTAACTATTATAGTTTTCATGTGTTGTTAAGAAAGTATAAAGCAATTGTAATTGATGAGTAAATTAAAAAAGGGAATACTACTGGTAAATCTCGGAACTCCCGATTCCACATCTACTGCTGATGTAAGAAAGTATTTAAGGGAATTTTTGTCTGATGGTAGAGTAATTGATATTCCCGGATTGCCCAGGTGGCTGTTAGTGAACCTAATTATCGCACCGTTCCGTTCGCCTAAATCGGCAGAGGAATATAGAAAACTCTGGGAAGACAGAGGCAGCCCGCTTAAATTTTACAGTGAAGATGTCCGTGACCTGCTACAGGAAAAGCTAGGCGAGGAATATGTGGTAGCTTTAGGCATGCGATATCAAAACCCGAGCATGGAAAGTGCAATAGACCAGCTCATGAAGCACGATGTAGAGTCCATCAAAGTGATCCCGTTGTTCCCTCAATATGCGTCTGCTACTACCGGTTCCGTGATGCAGAAAGTGATGGACATCGTGAGAAAAAAACAAATAATTCCTGCCATCAGCTTTGTTTCACAGTTCGTTGATCATCCGCTCTTTACAGATACGTTTGCAGATTTGGGTAAAATAGAGTTGGACAAGGAAGATTACGATCACATCCTGTTTAGCTATCATGGCCTACCGGAAAGACAGATCAGAAAAGGATCGGTTGATGGCTACTGCAAGCTAGGAAGTTGCTGTGATACACTGGGGCCGAAAAATCAGCTTTGCTACAGGGCTCAATGTTTCGAGACCAGTCGAAAAATAGTTGAAAAATTAAATATTCCTGAAGAGAAATATACAGTTTGCTTCCAATCGAGACTGGGCAGAGATCCCTGGGTACAGCCATATACAGAAGACATGGTGACTAAACTTGCCGAACAAGGAGTGAAAAAAGTACTGGCATTCTCACCCGCCTTTGTCTCGGATTGCCTGGAAACCACTATTGAGGTTGGTGAAACCTACGCAGAAGAATTTGTGGAAGAAGGAGGAGAAAAATGGACGCTTGTACCAAGCCTAAACACCAATAGCAAATGGATTGATTGTTTGGCAGATTTGGCAGTAGATCAATAAAAAATTCCAATAATAAGTTATTCAAAAGAGGTCGTCTCTAAAGTCGTGAATTACGAGGAAGCGAAGGGCTCCACCCTGGACGTTCTCTTTCGTAAAATATGCATTTAAACGAAATTGAGGTGGTCCGACATTTCGATAGCCCGCTTCGACTGATACTTCGTTCGATTTCTATGACCAATCCTAAACTCTTGAGGCAACCTCTTTCTGTCTTTTATTTGAACAGTATAAATACGTACCTTCCTGGCTATTGCACTTATTGTTTTTCAAACCATCAGCAATACTATTACTTCATCAATTGGAGAGTAGTAGAATACTGTTTTCGAAAAGCAAGAAAGCCAAAAAAAGCCCTCGTCAGAAAAAAGAAGGCTTTTTATAGGTTAGCAATTGTGTACTTTACACTTAGTTTTTAGTACATGAATCTTAATGCAGTAATGTCATTGTTATTGAATTCACCATCTTCGTTTGAGCTGAAACAAGCAACCATGATGGAAGAAGCATCATTTCCACTGGGAGTACCAGGGATTAAGATTGCTCCCACACCCGCAGAACCTTCATTTCCACCAGTACCACAAGATAATGATCTGTTGAAGTAGTCAGTATGTCTGAAACCTACAGAGTGACCTATCTCGTGAGTAATCACGTGCTCGTTTACGTTCGTGCTGAATGCATCCGTACCAGCGTTGATTTGGATGAATTTGTTGGGATTTCCACCTGATGGGAATCCGGCAGATCCACCTCCACCTGATGCACCATTGTTGTAAACAACCATGTCTGCATTAGTTGCCGCAGCAAATCTTAAGGATAATCTGATTTCGATACCCAGTCTGTTGTAGTTGTTCACAGCCCACTGAAGCGCAGTTCTCATCTTGCTGGTCAGAGCACAGCAGCTGCCTGTATAACCAATGACAGACAGTGTTCTCGGGTTACTGGTAGTACCTGCGCTTACCAAAGCACTGGTTCTGTACTGCTCACCATCTGGTCCTTCAACAACTTCACTTGAAACGTACTCGTTGATAAGATCCATAGCTTTAGCCTTTTCAACTAAGATGTCTCCTTCAAGAACGTAAGTTGGTACGGGAGCAGATCCTGGCTCTAGTGATAAATCTTTCACCTCAATATTAGATACATCGTATCCTAAATCTGCAAATCCTGAAGCTACTTCTGGGGAAATTAAATTATCGGGGGTGGTTTCAGATCCGTCTTGAACGCAAGAAAACATTCCGTCTTGAAC
>JBCBHL010000240.1:0-11486 GCA_038525605.1 Bacteroidota bacterium | reverse complement strand
GAAAGTATGCAGGTCTGTTTTCAAGTATTAACACACTGACAGGTGATCCGAAATTTAAGAGAAGTTTTATTCCTTTGAGGACAAACGCACAAACAGACTTCTATTATGATAACCTTACGAAAAGTGATTTTAAATTGCTGAATACGGTGGTAATTCAAGGTAAAGATGATAACTCCGTTGTAACTTCCGATGTAGTGACAGGTTACTTTAGTGTCTTCAAAATTAATCTTTCAACAGTTATTTATAATACCAATGAGGCAGATACAGCTGCAACTATTATCGATAAGATCAATAATGGGGGAGGTCTTCTAAATGTAAATATTAACTATCCTCTATTTTTCAGAAACTTTAATGAGTGGGCATTGGTAATTGACTCCAACCTAAAATGGGCTTCAGATTTCAATACTTTCGGCAATGAGATTCCCAAGGATGAATATGTAGGCTATTTTGAACCATCACTGAGTGCTTACCTTGAGATGAGGTTACGTAGAACAGAGGCAAGGTTATTCCTAAACTACAAACATGGTCGTGTTTTTGGATCAAGAGCGCTGGATGAAGGAATTGAAAATGAATCAGGAGATGCATTCTATGTTTCAACACTATATGCTGGTATTAACTTCTCCAATAAGGTCAGACTATCAGCCAATATTCCGCTAAGAAGTATTCAGGGTATCGGCGGAGCGGAAAACTTTACCATCGGTATCCAATATACTCCACAGGATAAAGAGGAGAAATAAAACCATTCATTAATCTGTGTTTTTACACCTAAGTGCAATATCTAAATATCGTTTGGCTGCCCCTCAGTAAATATCGGATAATCACTTGATCAGGTGTTCATTAATCTCTAACGCTTATTAAAAATATTACCATGAAAAAAATTATATACACCTTAATACTGGCGGCATTAATGCCTGCGGTTTTAGATTTTCTTTCTGAAGCACCTGAAGAAGAAGTTGTTTTCGGTGTTATTGACGACTCATTTGAGGTGAATAGCACTGGTGGTTATAATCATGTTATACCCATAGAAGTTGCCCCAGGTGTAAACAACTTTATTCCGACTCTTGCGCTTACATATGATTCCCGGGCAGGTCTTTCTGAGCTGGGAATTGGTTGGTCACTTGCCGGGATTTCTAAAATTCGCAGATCAGGCAACAATTTCGCACAACATGGCAGGAGCCAGGGTATTACTTTTACTGATCAGGATGCCTTTTTACTTGATGGTCAATACCTATCTGTGGTAAAGGGAAGAAACGGTGAGGCTCGATCCGAATACAGGACTGAAAATGAGTCTTTTAGAAAAATTTATGCACAGGGAGAACTTGATAACTCCAAAGCTTCGCCTGAATCTTTTATTGTAAAGCTTCCCAATGGTACCACGCTTTATTATGGTGATGAAGATAATTCAAAGCTGATAGTTACGGTTGGCAACAACCAGAAAGAGATTCTGGAATGGAATATAACCCGTATGGTAGATGTAAATGGGAATTTCATTCATTTTAAATACAAAGAGCATCAAATCAACACGATAAGAGTTTCCTCAATCCAGTATTCCGGTAACCTTACAAATTCACTCGGTTATACTAACGAAGTTTTTTTTAGTTATAACGAAAGTTGGGGAGAAGCTCGTAAAGCAAATGATAATTTTATTGCTGGCGTAAGATTCAGAAATGATAATGTGCTTGAAAAGATAAGAATAGAGCAAAATGGTAAGCCTTATAAGTACTATCATTTTAGATACGAAGATGACTATTCCAATCTGACCAAAGTTTATGAAAGTAGCAGAGAGGATAACAGCATACACTTAAGACCAACAAAGATTGTCTATGAAAAAATTGATACACTACGATTCTCAGAAAGAAGAAAGATTGATGTACCTAACCTAAACAATGCCGGTAGCCTCTTACAGCGGTTTATTGACATGGATCAGGATGGTGTTTCTGAAAGTGTGGTATTCGGTAACGAAAAGGATTCCCTATTTATTAAAGTTTTTAAAAAGCAAGGGAATAGTTTCAAGCTTTCTTACCAGCAAAATTTGAAAGAAAAGAAATACAGTCAAAATCAGCTTTTGGGAATTTGTGATATAAATGGAGATGGTTACATTGATTTGTACACTGCAAAGGGACTTTACATACACAAGCGAACCAGCAACCAGATGTCTTTCGAATACCAGGAAAATACATTTAATGATGACAAGCCCTTTTCTTTGATCACTGGAAACAACGGAACAATTGAAAGAAATGATTTTAATGGGGATGGTAAAGATGAATTGATACTTTTTAATAAACAAGGGTCGACATTTCCCAACAACCATGTAATCATTAATCTAAACGAAGAAGATCAGCTTGCTCTGACTAAAGTTTCCGGTTTTAAAGGAGCTTATACAAGTATTTCAATGGTTAATTTCAGGCAAGGGGACACTCAGGATATTTTGGTATTTAATAATGCTGAAGCTAAAAGGCTGACTTATGCTAAAGGAAAATATGAATTTCGTAAAATTACCTTACCTGAACCAAATGCCACTTTTAAGAACAGAGGCTACCAGTTTGCTGATGTGAATTTTGATGGCTTGGATGATATTGTACTAATCATCCCCAATACCGTAATCGCGAACAATAAGCAAATACCAATTGCACTTAATAAAGGAACTTCTGATGGTGCCCCGGATTTTACTGCATTTAATTATAACAGCCTGGGGGACGAATTAGTCAATCAGAATAGTCGTCTTGGTAACTTTACAAACAGCGGTTTTCTGGAACTTTTTGTACCAAAAACAGCCTCAGAATTCAATGTCTTTTCTGTAGAAGTGAAGGATGGTAAAACTCAGCTAAATAAACAGTCGCAATCATTAGTGAAACTTAGCGACTATAAAAACTTCCCCTTAGTAAATGGCACTACTGTAAATGTACCGGAAATAAACCTGATGACCAGTAAAGATTATCAATTAGGGGATTTAAACGATGATGGCATTGTGGATTTTTGGATTGATGTCAAAACCCCCGCCGGTGGTGTAACACCATACCAACTGGAATATCTCAACCCCATAAAATTCATTAATAAGGTGATTCACGTGAAGGATGGTTTTGATAACAGTGTTCAAATTACCTACAGCAACACCAAGGACAGTACGATTTATAAATGTAGTAATCAGGAACTGCCTGGGAATTACAGATATTTTAACCGTTCATTTGATGTCGTAAAATCACTGTCCTACAGTAACGGTCTTAAAAAGGACTCCGTAAATTCAATTTCCTATCAATATGAGGACCTGATTTATGAAGTGACTGGTAGAGGAATGTCCGGATTCAAAGCATGGAAAAGGTCTGATTCCAGTACCGGCATCATTCACGAGCAACAATTTAGAATTGACTTCCCTTTCACAGGCAACTTATCAAAAGAAACGAAGACTACCGCAGATGGCTTGTTGTTTTTTGAACAGCGAAATGAATGGGAGCTTAAAACTTTTAAAGGATCGGGGTTTGCTGAAAGTATCATTGTATTAAACGATATTCAAACTTTACCGAAGTTTAACCAGTCAAAAGTCAGGTATCTGCCATTGCTGACCAGATCAGTGGTCCTGAAAAAAGAACTGGATGGATTTCTTAAATCAAGTTCACAGGTTTTGATGGAGTATAATTCCTTTGGAAATATCACGAAGAAAGTTACCGTTTTTAACGATTCAGCCACTCATACCGAACTTAAGAAATATTCAAATATCAATTCCAGTAACCTTCCTCAAAGCGTTTACATGATTGGCCTTCCTCGGGAAGAAGTTTCCTTTTCTTCAAGTCTCAATTCCGGTGCAAGAACAAAAGAAAGGGTAAATACTTTTGAGTATAACAACAAGGGTCTGCTGACTAAATCTATTCGTCAGCCTAATTCCGGGGAAATGACCATGGTTACAAGGTTAAAGTATGACGCTTTTGGTAACGTGATTTCAAAGAGAATTTCAGGGTACAGTGGTGAAAATTCCATTAGCGAAAGCTATCAATATTCCGCGGATGGGAAGTTTATGACTTCTATGATAAATGGTGCTGGTCATAAGATATCGTACAAAACAGATCCAAGGTTTGGCGCAGTTATAGAAGTTGTTGATCCAAATGGAAATAAAGAACGATCCTCTTACGATGATTTTGGAAGAATTGCCTCTTCGCAAGCTTCTGATGGAACAAAAACTACCTATCAATTCAAATTTATAAAAGAGAATGACCAGTTCTTTGGCAATCAGTCAGAAGTGATTTACGAACTGATTACCAATTCGGAAAAATCTAATGAAGTAGTAAGTTACTTTGATAAGATGGGGAGAGAAGTAGCCTCACTTTATTTTCTCACTGACACTATCAAACACAAGAAAGTCAATCAAAATGGTGTGAGTACCACCTTGCCAGGTTATTTAACCAGACCTGTTTACAAACGATTTGTATATGACAATCGTGGGAATAAGATTTTAGATTTTAAACCTGTTTATCTGCAAAGAACATATGATGCAACTGGTGAGATAACCTGTACAGCCAGGGAAGATACAATTAATGCAGTTACTTCATTTGAATATGATCTCTTCAACAGAGTTGTCTCAACAGTATTGCCAGATGGAAAAAAATATGAAACCGATTATAAATGGGATAGAAAAATTGAGTTCAATAATAAGAATCAAAGAGTAGTTACATTATACAATTACCGTGGAGATATTGCAGAGGTAAGGGATAATAAAAATAACTCCACTATATATGATTATAATCTATGGGGTGAGGTCGTTAAGATCATAAACCCAAAGAAGAATTCTATCAACACAACCTACGATGCTATCGGTAGAAAAACGAGCCTCACAGATCCTAACCTCGGGAAAATTGTGTATTCCTATGACCTTCATAACAGACAACGAAGTGAAACGGTCAATGAATCAAAATCAATATCCGTTAACTATGATCAGTTGTCAAGAGTCACAAAAAAAACAACTGCTGATGGTTACACGGAGTGGTTTTATGATGGTCAGATGAAAGGATTGTTGGATTCCGTGAGGGTCTGGAATCAGTTAGAGACGAAATTCACCTCAGTAGAAAGATACAGCTATGATGGATTAGGGAGAATTACCTCTTTGATAAACAGAGTAGAAAGTGAAGAGTATGAAACAAAGCTTGCTTATGACCAATTCTCAAGGTTGAAAGAGAAGACATTTCCCGGCGGTTACAAGATCTCTTATGTATATAAAAATGATCAGGTAGTGGAGGTAAATGAAGTAACTGATAGTGGCAAGAAACTGCTGTTTAAAGCTGATCAACTAAATGCAAATGGTGATGTGATTAAAAAGAAGTTTGGTAATGGCGTCAATACTAATGTTTTAATCAATCAATATACAAACCTCACTGAAAGGATTTACACGCATAAACTATCTGCTAATCTAAAATTCATACCAAATATGAGTGAATGCACTGTTCTCACAAACGATAGCAATTCAGATTCGGATGGTGGTTTGATAAACATTGGATCATCTACAAATCTGGGAGATATCGATCTTGATGCCTTGCAAGACTTACTAAGAAATCGTGGTACAGATAGCCCATTTGAGCCGTTAGATCCAAATGATCCGCGCAACGGTGGAACAGGTTTTCCTAATATACCACCTACGATTGATAGCCGTTCTCAATTATTCTCTGCTACTACCATTAATAAGCTGAAGAGCTCACAATCCGGTTTAATGCAGGTAATGAGTATCGTAAAAGATAATATTCAGGACATCAGGTTGGCCTATGACGAAAATGATCATATTAACCGGAAAGTGGACGTAATCAATGTAGAACAGGAGTTTTATAGCTATGATCGCCTTAACAGGATTGCATCTTATAAAACTTTACTTGGTGACAAACTCATTGATAGTGTTCACCTTGATTATGATGCCTTAGGTAACATTTTAAAGAAATCCAATATCGGTAGTTACATATATGATCCTGTAGCTTATCAACGGGTTAACTTCATCATAGGTACTGATGGTATAATGAGAGGAAATTATCAATATGATGATTATGGTAATTTGATCAGTAATGAGATTGATAATCTTTCTATCGAATACGCTTCATTCAACAAACCGATAAAGATGGAGAAAGGGAACCTCAAGAAGTTCCTGACCTATGGTAGTAATAATCAGTTGATATCCACCAGAAAACTAAAAAATGATTCTGTTCTAATAGAGTCAACAGTAAAACCATTTGCTGATTATGAAGTGGTGCAAAGAGGAGATTTGACAATCAAAATTCACTATGTGGGTATCAATGGAGAATTGGTAGCTGTCCATAGGGATGAAACGAGAGGTGATCAAACTAAATCCAGTAATGAATATATTCACAAAGATCATTTGGGAAGTACCAGTGTTGTGACAAATCAGGATGGTAACGTAGTAAGTGAGTATCGGTACGATCCTTTTGGCAAAAGGAGTAGCAGAATAGAAGGGAAGAGTCTTAACAGAGGATTTACTGGTCATGAGCATCATAGCGATTTCGGATTGATAAATGCACAAGGCAGGTTTTACAATCCAGAGATAGGACGGTTTGTTTCGGCAGATCCATTTACCGCTGTACCTAATAATCTACAATCGCTCAACCGATATTCATATGTATTAAATAACCCCGTCAATCTAATTGATCCCAGTGGTTTCTGGAGCTTGAGAAGAGCTATTAAGAGGGTAGGTCGTTCTATTTCACGAGCGGTAAGGAATGTTGGCCGATCTGTCGCTAAAGTCGTTAAGAAAGTGGCAAAAGGTGTAGCTAATCTGGCGAAAGCAGCAGGCAAAGCAATTGCGGATGTTCTGGAAGAAGGCGCCCGATTTGTGAAGAAATATGCAACGCAGATAGTCATAATTGCAGCAGCTGCTGCGATCACTTATTTTTCCGGCGGCTCTATGGCCGGGTTTGCAGCAGCTATGCTTAAAGGAGCTGCCTGGGGTGCAGGTATTGGAGCTACCATCACAGCCGCAAGAGGTGGGAATTTTCAAGATATTTTGAATGCCGGGTTAAATGGAGCCATCACAGGTGCTGCTGCCGGAGCAATGGGACATGCAGGCACCGCACTTTCAAAACACGTTCAGTATGGTAAGTATGCATTGGGTGGAGCCAATGGTTACGTTTCTTCAGGCGGTGAAAATGAAGGTTTTGCAAGAGGGGTCATTAGCGCGTTTGTACCGGCTGATCTGGGAATGGAGGCCACTAAATATAACGCATGGGCTTTACAATTGGGTAGTTCTGCAGCCAGAGGATATATCATCAATGGTGAGGAAGGCATGAAAACCCAGGTTGCTGGTAGTATCGTCAATCAATTGGTTGGTCATTCTTCCGGTTACATAGCGAGTGGAGGAAATGGCCCGAATCAATTCAAAGACGGTGTTTATATTTATAAATCCAGTGGAGAGGGCTCCTTCTCAATAGGGGGTGCTGTGACGCTGGAGAATGGCGCATGGAGCGGAAATACCATCAATGATACTGACTTGTATGATCATGAACTTAAACATTTTACGGAGCAAAACTCCATAGGAGCTATCTACTTACCAGCACATGCACCTCGGATGATAGGAATCGAACTGTTGGAAAAAGAACCGTTTCATTCTAATCCAGAAGGAGGTCGATATGATAGCAGACATTAAATATTTCACATAAATAAGCACTGGAATCCGGGCTAAAACTATGACTTTTTTAATATGATAATGTAAGTTTTGTTTTGGCCCAAACCATTTTATATACCTGGTATTGCGTAGACTATTAATATTAAATCATAGAGATTTTCATTAGCGAGTTTTAAGTAAATCAGAATATTTCCGATATTACTTAATGGGAAATTTTAAAAAGATTTCTGATTCTCATATCGTCATGACACAATTGATGCTTCCTTCTCATTCAAACTTTAGCGGGAAGATACATGGAGGATATGTTTTAAATCTGATGGATCAAATTGCATTTGCCTGCGCCTCAAAACATTCGGGACACTATTGTGTCACTGCTTCGGTCAATAAAGTTGACTTTCTCAACCCAATCGAAGTAGGAGAGTTAATTAGTCTGAAAGCCTCTGTCAACTATACAGGGAGAACGTCAATGGTAGTGGGATTGAGAGTAGAATCGGAGAATATACAAACAGGTACTATCAAACATTGTAATTCTTCCTACTTTACAATGGTGGCCAAAGATAAAGCTGGCAATAGTGCTCCCGTTCCGGGAATAATTCTTGATACCGAGGAAAGTGTTCGCAGGTTTGCCAGAAGTCTTCACAGGCAGCAAGAAAATAAGATCAGGAAGGCCAGTTTTCATCCTGATGAATTTAAACTTGATGATCACCTGGATAATATTCGAAATCAGAATGCACTGGTTCAATTGAGCTAATTTACTAATGACTACAATTCTATTACCCTATGAATAAACGACTTATGAAATATTTATTTTCAATTAATAAAGCTTTGATAATCAGTTTTTTATCTATTTCTATCTTCATGATTAATTTGAGTGCTATTGTCGCTCAGGAAAAGCTTGATGGCATATGGTATGCAAAGAGTTATGACGGACAGTTGAGCAACAGGGTAGTGATCAAAGGTAAAAGTGTTGTATATGAAAGGTATGAGAGTTATCAGGTGGATGAACCTTACTGGAAAGTAGAAAAGGAAATGCAGGTTGATAAATTTAAAACAATCGCCAAGGGTTTCGTGATAGCCAGGTTCGTCAACAATACCTATTATGGAGGTGAGTTTACCTTAGGTAGTAATCCTGATGAATTAACTGTATTTAGAATGAATGACGGCAACAGTCAGTTTGACCAACTTTTGACCGAAATAGCAAAATATCCAATGAAAAAGTACTTTTCTAGGCAATACTATTCCGAAGAGCGATTGAAAGAAATTCAGAAGTATCCATCACTTGATCAAATCACAAAAGAACATGTAATTGAACTGATTAGTCACATGATTGCCGAAGAGCAAAATATGGAGCCTTATGCAGGAAAAGATCGGTTGATTGGCAACATTGGCAGAAGTATGCTCGATCAAAAAATGTTGTCGATGGGTTTTGATCCTCACAAACCAAGCGAAAATGGATACTTTATGAAAAGGTTTGCTGAAGATGCGGATGTGAAGAAGTTGTTGGGTGAATTAAAGTATTTTGTTTTATACTAAATCGGACATTCTAACTTTCAATCCCGATCAATTTAGAAGGAGGTTATCAGCCCAAACCAGAACATAGTTGGCCAGGGCTGATCATTGCAAACGTGTCATTGATTGGAAATTAACTCAATGAAAACGATCTGTCTTTATACGGGTGCGATCTCACATGGATATGCTGATTGGCAACATGCGCCTGTCCAGGTATCCTGACAAATAGCAGAAGCACCACCTTTAATTTCCTTTACCTCTGATGTGCTAAAACTATTCACTTTCAGTACGTCTAATTTTAATTTCTGTTTTTTCATGAAATCAATTGATTTTATCGTTTTGCCTACTCTATATGGTTTTCAGCTTCTCCAGAAAACTCTTTGTGAGAGTTTTACCAACACGATGTAAGTATTGGTCATAATTAGTATTTAATTGATTAAATCTACGGAATCGTTGGCAAATATTGAAGACAATTTATTTTGTTTCGTAGAAATTACTGTTGAGGGCGGCAAACCAAAGTCAGCATAATTAGTAGATGTCTATACCATTAATAAATCAATCAAACAATGATCATTTTGCTGATCAAAGCCTGATTGATTCGATTCATGCGTAATGCCTATTGTTTTGGACATTTTTTGCTGTAATTAATAGTTGTGGTGCACCAGTAGGGTGTGGAAGGCATAGGAGGGCAGTTTCCTGAAGCACCTCCGCTGATGACTTTTGTTTCTGTTGTTGTAAAACTTTTAACTTTCAATTGATTGAGCTTCATTTTTTGATTTTTCACAATAGTTAATTTTAAAATTGTTTGCTTACTCTACATGGTTTTCAGCTTCGCCAGAATGTGTTTTATTACAAACACTTCAAACATTGGTTGCAAATGCAGCAGGTAGGTAATCAAAAGTTGAATAAAAATTAATACAACACATTACAAATACTTATTACTGTGACTCAACAGCATGGTCAGTTCAGTAGATTTTGCTAATCTAAACTGATAGGCAGCCAGCAAGGCATGGATTCCCAGCAATTCTCTGTCAACAGACCAGGAATCCTTTTTACAGTATTCATCCAGCTTTTTCTTTGCTTTGTGGTAGCCTCTGTTTTCGTACAATTTTAAAATGCCAATTGTATTTTCTTCCGAGCTTGGCTTTCTATATTTGGGCTCATAGCCCATCTGACGGATCATGTTTTCAGCCACGCCCCAGGTAGACCAGGGGTTTTGCCCGGTTACCAGGTTGCCATCCAAACTCACCTGATTTAAATACATTATTCCTTTATTGAAATTAGCACCCTTTGCCGCCAGTTGATCCTGTAGTAAAAAAGGAAAAATCTCCTTTGCTTCTGGTATTAGTAACAGCTCTTCTTCATTCGTGAAAGCACTAATTTCTTTGCCCGTCAGTAGCGGTTGACCATTTGATAGCGTCACATTGATCAATGCGGAAGGACCATGGCAAACAGCTCCTACTACCTTGCCTGATTCGTAATAGTTTTGAACAAGATGCTGAATCTTCTTATTTTTTGGGAAATCAAACATTGCGCCTTTTCCACCAACAAAATAGATGGCCTGATAAGCATCAGGATTCACGTTTTCAATGGCAATTGTGTTGTTTACCTTGTTCATCGCCACTGAGTCATTGAGAAATGCATAATCATACGCCCTCATATCGTCTTTGTCTATGACCATCGGCGCTTTGCCACCAACAGTACTTGCCACTATCACATCAAAACCGTTTGCCTGAAAGACATAGTATGCCCGCGCAAGTTCACTCAACTCGTATCCAGTGTTTTTTTCGGTATTACCGATTTTTTCCACACTTGTTACTACTGCCAGAATTTTACCTCTGTTCGGTATTTGATGGTCAGTGAGGTAGCTGATTTGCGATGGAGTAATCTCTTTTTGTACGCTTTTCGGAATCTCAGGAGCAGGTATCAGATTCATAAACCACACACCGAAACATATCACAGAAACAATTAATGCTGTAATTGATATGATAGACCATTTTACTACTTTTCTTGTTTTTGACATCTTTAAAATATTTTTGTTTGATGCAAAAAACTGATTTCTAAAGATCAAATTCTTCTTAAATGATCATTTCGAAAGAGTAAAAGATCATTTTAAAATGCCTTTACGGAACGTGAGTGGGGTTTTGTTGTTTTTCTTCTTAAAAGCAGTATTAAAACTTGAAATACTGTTGAATCCTACCTCATAGGCTATTGCAGCAATGGTTTGGTTTTCGTGACTTTTGGAAATCAGAAGTCTTTCCGCTTCCTCAATCCGGTAACCGTTGATGAAATAATTAAAATTTCCACCGCTTTTCTGATTGACCACCAGGGATAATATCTGGGGACTGACATGCAGCGAGTTACTGAGAGA
>JBCBHL010000239.1:0-11627 GCA_038525605.1 Bacteroidota bacterium | reverse complement strand
TCTTGCAAACTCGCTACCAGCCTTAAAAAGTTCCCTGGTATACTTTTCCAGCAGTTTATATTTTTCTTCTGAAACAATGCCCTGAGCAATTATTTCCTCTCGTGAAATATCTTCGTCATGTCCTTCTTCTGCTTTCGTAGATGGGGTAATGATAGGTTCCGGGAAAGGGTCGTTTTCATTAAGTCCTTCAGGCATTGCTACGCCACAGAGCCTTCTTTTACCATCTCTGTATTCTCTCCAGGCATGTCCGGTGAGATAACCTCTGATGACCATCTCTACAGCAAAAGGCTGACACTTTTTTCCCATTGAAAGGTTTGGTTCCGGTGTTGATTCCAGCCAATTGGGAACAATGTCTTTCGTCAAATTCAGAAACATAGAAGCGACCTGATTAAGGACCTGACCTTTGTAAGGAATTGCTCTTGGTAGAATTACATCAAATGCGGATATTCTGTCGGTAGCGACTATTGCTAAGCTCTTATCAAACATATACACATCCCGCACCTTGCCTACATATCGATCAGTGAGCCGATCAAAGCTGAAATTGGTTTCCTTAATTGCTTCCATATAAGGCTGCAAAGTTAAGCCCATTTTATTCAATTGGGATGGATTGCTGCTAAAATGTTAGGAATGGTTATAAAAATGGAAACTGGCAGTTATGGGCGAGATAACTGCCAGTTTAAACGATGAATTGCCTTTCTTTGAATTGCAGGCAATTAATTTCACTGTCCGACACTTTCGGAAGAATAGAATAGACAATTCTGGATAATTCAAGCGTTAACACGGTTCTAAAATTGTTGAATAACCTTTTTATTTGGAGTTGTTTCTATACTCTTTCCTGGTCACCATTTTATGAAACACCTGTCTTTACAGTCGTTTTTTAGAGGCTATCAATCTGATATTTTTTGAGAGAAACTATCAGCTCGCAAAAGATTTCAAATTGACTTGTGTTGGATAAAAGCTTTACCTCTGTAGAAATGACGATCGGGTAAACTTATTTTCCCGAACTTTTCTGATATTTTTTTGAATTAAACTTTAAAAAGGTGGTAATCAATGTTTATTTGCATCTATACTTAATTGGAGACTGATTGAGATTTGTAATCGGAATAAGAAAAATATCCAATATATTTAGTTACGTCAGTCGCAGGTAACAATGAAACTTGAATCGGTAGATGAAAATTGGGAAGCATTTAAAAGTGGTCATAGGGAATCCTTTGGCACCATCTATCAATACTATAAGCCATTATTATTGTTCTTTTGCTTAGGGAAAGTCAAAAATAAGGAACTTGCAGAGAGTTTAGCTTCCGAAGCTTTGATTAAGACTTTTACTTTAGAAAAACCAGCTGAAATTAAAAATCTTGAACAATGGCTTTTTACTGTGGCCAGAAATTTGTGTATTTCTCACCTGCGAACAGTTAAAAGACAACACGAAATTTTGACGGAAATATATGCTGACAAAAAAGTAGGACACAAGCCTGAAGTGGAAGGTAAACAAGCACAAGAAAGCATTGACCAGATCATCAAGCTAGAACTCAATAAAGAAGAATACCTGCTATGGCAGCTCCATTCACAAGGTTTTGATAATGAGGAGATTTCAGTGAAAGTTGGGATGAATCCTAAAACTGTGGCCAATAAAAAGTCTGTGATTAGGGGTAGATTGAAAAGGTTGTTTAATAAATATCGATATTGACAGGAAAAAATACTTACTTAAGCGTCATAATGACAATGAGTAATTTTCATATTTAGAAATATGAATGAGAAATATAATAGAATATTACCCTCTCTGGAGTTAATTCTGGATTATCTGGATGGAATACTCGATGCGCAGGCTTCAAGTGAACTTGAAAAAGCAATCGAAGGATCCGATGAGTTAAAATCTATCATTGAAGGGATCAGTTTGTATTACGAAAGTGAAGGCAGGGACCGTGACAAGCTCGAAGCTTATGTGGAACAGGTGAGGATTAATCAGCAGTTGAAAACTCACCACTCGTCATTTAGTCAATCTGAGGCTAAAAGCAAAAGCTTGCTTTTCAACTTTAGAATTGCTGCTACAATTGCTTTTTTTCTACTCGCAGGCTTGTTTGCTATATACTTCATTATTCCTCAAAATAATGTTGGAGATATGATTTCTGCACATTTGAAAACTCCCTATGAGGCTCCTGAAGTGTTTAGAAATTCTGCTGGTTCGAGCGATGTAATTTGGAGTGATTTTATTGCTGCTTATCAAAACAAAGACTTTGAAAAAGCCATTGCAATCTTAGAAGAATTACCCGATTCAGCAAGTTCGCAAATGAATGCACGGTTTTATAAGGGGCTTTGCAATCTCTACAAAAGACCTTCGAACCTGACAAAAACCATTAACCACCTCACAGTTGTATCGGCGAGTGATCACCGACTCAATGAACAGGCTACCTGGTTCCTGGCACTAACCTACTATAAAAAGCGAGAATGGAGCAAGGCGATGGAGGTGTTTGAGAAAATTTCAAGATCAAATCTTTACAAAAAGAAAGAAGCGAAACAGATCATTGAGTTGCTTTCGGACTAACGGATTTCCTGAAAATAAATCCTGCGAACAGAATGAATACCGCTGCGGCTATCCACCAATAGTACTTATTGCTGTTATTTTGGATGTTTATCTCGCCGTGATCGCCCATCAAGACAACTGAGGCCCAATAATAGGGGTGAGCCTTATCCGGATTATTCACACCTGAGATGTAATCTAATTTAGCCAACCGAAGGGAGGAGGCCTTATGCGCTTTCTTTTTCAGGGACTGATATAGATTTAACATGAGCTGTCCGGTTGTTTTATCAGGGATTTCCCAAAGGCTCATCATCACGGAAGGGCACCCTGCATAACTAAAAGCCCGCGATATACTCATACTGCCTTCGCCTTTTTCGCTTTTACCAACTCCTGTATTACAGGCACTTAATACTGCCAATTCTGCATTGAGTGAAAGACCGTAAATTTCGGCAACATTTAACAAGCCGTCATTTAGACTATCACTACTAAATAGTAATTCAGATAATAGTGGGCTCTCGTTGTTGATTAATCCATGAGTAGCCAGGTGAAGGATGCTATATTGAGATGCTTTGGCTTTAAACAAGCTTTCTGTTGCTGCTGTGCCAATCCATCGATCCCCGTTTAGAATGTTGCTGGTTTGCCTTACTTCTTTTGCAGCACCTGGTAATGTTAGCTTATTTAAAGTTTCATACTTTACTTGGTTAAAAGTATCTGTGCTGTCAATTTCCTGATAGTTTATCGTTGGTGCAAAGCCGGCATAAATATCAGACTTTTTCAGGTTTTTGAGTTGGTCGGTCTTGAGCAAGAAATTTGTAGAATAGGCGTATGAAACCTGATAATCCCTTAACAGATACGGCAAATTAGCGTAATCTACTTTATTGGATACATCCTGTTTGGAAGTCAGCAATACCTCAAAATTTAGTTGGTTCAGAATTCCATGACTGATGATAATCAGGTTTTTAGTGTCTGATTTCAACAGTTGTAAAGAAGGGAACAACAGGTTCTGATACAGGCTGTAGGCTGATTCAGTATATTGTCGATCGGCTGTTGTTTTATTGTTGTTGATAAAGTCGAAATCACTAATAGCCTCAGTCAATCGTGATATATGCGTCTTCAAGGATAAATTATTATCAATAGTCTTTAGCAAAATACCTTCATCAGAAATGATGAATGAATAGATGATACTATCCGTGACAAAATATTCTAATATGGATGTTTTCTGATCAGTAAGCTTTTTGATAATGTCGTCGGTTTCAAGCCAGCTTTGACTGTATTTCAGTTTAAAATACTTCGGATAAGTTTGTTCTATATTGGCCTGAAGGGTATCTAATTCATTGTTGAGCCTAAAAAGCTCAGACTGAAAAGTTTTAATCTGTTGACTATTTTTGGTCACATTTGCTCTCAATATTCTCGTTTCCAGATGTGCTATTTCAGCTTTTAGGAGCTGTTCTTTTTCGAAAATGCTATCCGGGAGGTCAGCGAACTTCCTAGCGATATTTTCATTGAGCGAATTGATTAAGACGAAAGCTTTGCTCTTTTCTGAGAAATGAAAGCCTAAATTGAGGTAATACTTTTTTCCTGTAATTTTATATAGTTTGACTGCTGTAGCAACGCCATTTTCATAGACCTTGCCAGCATTCTCATATAACTTTTGACGATCGGCATCAGTCCTGTACTTTTTTCTAATCTGTTCTATTAGTGAAACAGCGATTTCGGTAGTTTGCAAGGATTTTTTTAAGATAGAAATGTTTTGCCCATTTTGCAGCCATTGGCGGTGAAGAACTTGTCCTATTCTGTTGAGTGCGGTAACAGAAATAGGGTGCTCTTTTATTGTTACACTGTCATTCAGAAATGATAATGATTCACTGGGATTGCTGACAAGAGCCTTTTCATATTCTGCAATACTCTCTTCCAATTTATTTTGTGCTTCATACATATTTCCAATTAGAATATGTTGCTGAGCAACTCCTTTATGTGTTGGTCCCAAAGATTTGATTAGGATATTCAGTGCTTGCCTGTGTAGTTGTAAGGCATTTCCGGGATCACTTTCTTTGTGAAATTCGGCAATATCACTCAGGATGTAGCCAAAGTTAGGATGGGTTATATTATAGGATTTGATTGCGATCTCTTTTGCACGCTTAAGGGATTCATACTGCTTTTCAATCTTCGATTGCTTTCTCTGCTGTTGGGCCAGCAACTTATAGGTATGCAATAACTCCGGGTGGAATTTTTCCAGTCTGTAGTCGGCAACCGAGATAGCTTTGTTGAGATATTCTATCGCCTTGAGCGTATCATTTTTTGCTTCATAAACCTGTGCGAGGAAATTGTAGTTCCTCACGAGTGCTCTGTCATTTTCACCAAATTTTGCGATCCACAATCTGCTTCCTTCTTCCAGATAGTGGACAGCCTTCTCATATTGGTTTAATTCCATGTACAGATTACCAATAGCCAGATAGCTGGAAGCTACGTTGGGATGTGAACCACCCAGTTTATTGATTCTGATATTGAGAGATCGTTTATAGAATTCCAATGCTTTGATGTGATAGCCCATTCGGTTATAACACCAGCCGAGCATATTGATAGCATTACCAGTATTCAGGTTGTTCTCACCATAGAGTTCTTTCCTGATTTTTAAAGATTTCTCATTCCATAAAAGTGCTTTCCCCAGCTGCCCTTTAGCAGCATATACCCAGCCTACATCAAAATAGTAGCCAGCCAGCTCACTTTTATAATTACCTGCTGACTCTCCATAAATATTCATTGCACGGTCGTAGACAACTAATGCGGAATCATAAAATCCTTTTAACCTCAGATTGAAACCAATCTGGGAGTAAGACCTGGCCAGCGCAGGGTGGTTGTCGCCATAGGTAGACTGCCAGATATCCAAAGCCCTTTTCTCATATGCCAGCGAGGAATCATATTGATTTTGTGCTCCTAAATTTCTACTGATCGTATGATAAAAATCTGCATAGATCAAAGATTGATCACCACTGTAGTGATCGAGCAAATCAATTCCAATGGTTAGTACCGAATCTGCTTTTTCATAAGCAGACATATTCATGTAATTCTCTGCTTCAACCTGAAAAGTTTTAACATAAACCTGATTATTGACAGAATCTATGATTGAAAGCCGTACCTGGCTAATCAGCATCAGTGAACTGTCATATTTGTCCTCTTTTATCAAGCTGGCTGCTTTCTCTAGTATTTCATTAGTTCCGATTTGTCTTGAATAGCTCTGTTGACTGCTGAATATAAAAAACAGCCACAGAACCAATCTCAAATTGACTTTGTGAGATCTACCTTTAATTTGATTATATTGACATGATAGAAGCATATAGCAACAAAAATGTTGATCCGGCATTAAATGTCAATTTAACAAAGTTTTCAATTAAAAAATGTCCGGATATTGCATATTGACCATTTTAAAACAATAGGTTTAAACAAAGGGTATTATGAGTGATATTACAAAGTGTACCGGACACGATTGTCCAATGAAAGCTTCATGTTTTCGGTTCTTAGCTGATGATGAGGGCGAAAATCAGACATTCTTCTCAAAACCACCATTTCTTGTAGAAGAGGGAAAGGCCAAGTGTAAATTTTACTGGCATTATTTAGAAGATAGTTTTCAGTATTAAGAAAGAGATAACTTCATTCTCATAAGATCCAGCCCTTCTCCCCAATGGTTCTTTTCGTGAAGGATCACATTAAAACCAAACTTTTCAAAGAACTTACTGGCCAGCTGAGAAGTGTCTACCATTACCGTATGGATTTCTTTTTTGTTGCGAAACAATTCCAGGCAGTGTTCAACCGCTTTTCTTCCCAGTCCGGTTCCTTTATGCGAAGGATGCGTAAATATCCATTTGATTGCAACAACTGAAGGTACGTCCTGTATTTCGTAACCAAACCCACCAACTAAGTTTTTGTCTTTCTCTATTACAAAGTAGGTGTTCTGGTGATTTCGAATATAAGATTTGAAATCAGAAAGTTCTGATGGAGCAAAGTTTTGAGGAATATTTAACTTTAATATATCAATAAGTTGCTCCAGGTCTGTATTATAAAATGATCTGATCATTCACTAGCTGGTCTTAAAAGCCTTTGTTTCGGATATAAGAAAAACAATCTCTTCTTCAATAAAAAGTGGATTTATATCAATGGCCTGACTGAGGAAAAAGGGATTGTTATACCTGATGACCCCAAAAACCTGCATGTTTTTCTACTACAAGATCATTGATTACCTTCACCTGACACGCGAGTCTCAATCCATTTTCTTCTTGGTGAGGAGGGAAGTTAAGTCTCCATTTTTCCACTGCAGTCTTCGGTGTTGTATCTCCCTTAATTGACACTGCGCAAGTACCGCAGGTCCCTAAACCTTTGCAGTTTAAGTACTTTGAAGAGCCATTGTAAGGAGATAGATTTGCTTTCGCTAGGGCTCTTTTCAGGTTAGTACCACTGGCTACTTCTATCTTCTGGCTTTTGTATTTAACTATTGGCATAGAAGATTAACTCTTACACTAATGGAAAGTTTTGCAGATAGTTTTTTACTTTATTCTATAAGCAAATCCAAATCCCGTAACTGTTGCACCCGCACCACCATCATGAACGATTGCCTGGTTTCTTTGGATTGTGAATGTATATTTATCAGATGTGAAGAAAAACCTGTTTCCGGTGTAGAGAAATTCACCAGAACTAAAACTTATTCCATATCCAAATTCATGTTTTTTCAATTTCACCACAACTTCAGAGGTTAGGTTCAATTGTAGCATACCGGTTTTATGAATTTTATTATCAGTGATTCCAAGTTCTTTTGCCCTTTTTCTAAAAGATCTGAAGTCACCATTTTCATACTGATAGGATAGTTTGGCACCAATTACTCTCCAGTCTATCTGCCTGAAAGGTAAATTGTAATTGATTTCAGTATTTAGTCCTCCCCCGTAAAATGCCTGTCTTCCCCCAGCGACTCTTTCGCCGGCGATATTCTCCTCTTCTGCTGTTTTATAGTTGCCACCGTGCAAAAAACCACCATAAGAGAAGTTCATGTGTTTTTTTGTAATAGCTCTGTGCACGTTAACTGTTCCAAAAGCAGAAGATTCGTCCGTGTTGAAGCTTTCGTCTCTTAATGTTCCCTGGATGTTTCCGCTTATGTAGGTTGCTTTTACAGTAGAGTCTCGATAGGCAGGCTTCTGAGAAATTGTTGATCTGCTAGCCAGATTGCCGTCATAGTAATGATTTGTATAAACGCCACACCCGGTGAAAAGTAATCCTGAAAGAAGTAGAATAGTTAAGTTTTTCATAATTAGGTTTCTTTTGTCTATCACAAATATTGCAATTGCATAGAAACCAATCAATGAACCTGAGTTAAGTAATTCGCTTCCTGATTCTGCTCAAAGCCTGAGGTGTCACTCCAATATATGAGGCGATGTATTTCAGAGGAATCTGCATAATCAGATGCGGTTGTTCTTCAAAAAGTCTAAGGTAACGCTCTTCCGCGCTGTCCTTGAGCAGGGATAGTTCTCTTTTAAATTTGTTGATGTACAAGCCTTCCGCGGTAAGCCTGCCGATGACATTCCCAATAACCGTCTTTTGATAGATTTCCTGCAATTCATTGTAATTGATACTCCAAAGTACTGTTTCTGTCAGCGTTTGCATTTGGTATTGATTGGGCGATCGGTGCAAAAATGACCAGTAGGCGCTGAAGAATTGATTTTCAAATGTGAAATCGAAAGTTAAATCGCTTTGTAGTTTAGGGATATATTCTCTTATGATTCCTTTTTCTAAGAAGTGAATGTTATTTTCAACATTACCACTTTTAAGAATGACCGTTTTCTTTGGGATATTCGATTTTACAAATTTTTCGGAAATTATCTGCCAGTCTTCATCACTTACATGCACGTGCTGAGATAAAAAAGATTTGATTACTTCCATTCAATAGAGAGTTTGGTGCAATCAAAATTAGAGAATTGAGGAAGAAATATAAAACAGGAAGATATTGTTTGAGTTATTAGTCAGAATCCGGTGTTAACTTACCATATTGGTACTTTTCAGTTTTCAACAAATCGCCTTTTTTGTCAAAATACTTCCATTGGCCATGCTTGCCATCTCTGATATACTTTCCAGTCGATTCTACCTTGCCATTTTTAAAGTAACTGGTACTGCTTCCATGCAATTTATTTTTAGCAAAAGTTTGTTCATATTGAAGCTTTCCATTTGGATAATATCCCTTCTCTACTCCTTGCTTGTTTCCATTGATGTAAGGTTCTTCTTTAATGAGCTTTCCTTTTTCAAATTGTTTCCTGCTTCCGTTGAGCTTTCCTGCTAAGTAGGGCTCTGTTAGAATTTCTCTGCCATTTCCGTCATAATGTATCCAGGTATTACTTTTTAGACCATCAGTTTTGAATGATTTCAAAATTATAGAACCATTTTCATTGTAGGTATCACTGATTTCGTCTTTGCCTTTATTGCTGTATTGCGTTCTGTTTTTTATTTTCTGACCCTTGAAGTATGTTTCACCTAGTCCGGTTTTATTTCCTCTGTTATAGTCAAATTTTGATTGGAGATCGCCGTCTTCATAGTAGGAGAGGACAGGGCCTGTCAGATATCCTCTAGCATAAATTCCAGATGATTTAAGCTGCCCGTTCTCATAATAAGATGAAAATGATCCCGATTTTTTACCTCTTTTATTGACAGTAGACAATTCTATCTGGCCATTTTTATAATAGCTGACAAATTTACCGTCCAGCAGACCATTGCTATATTCTGCTTCCGAATTTAACATGCCTTCTTCATAATACTTTTTTGATGGTCCATTGGGTTTACCATCTGCATAGTAAATCTCTTCTTTAAGATTGCCAGACTCATAATAGTAGATGACCTGTCCGTTGGGTTTACCGTTTAGAAATGAGGTACTGCTTTTGATTTTTCCATTGGGATAATAAAGATCTAATTTTCCTTCTATCGTATCATTTACGAAATTAACCTCCTGTAAGACCTTACCATTATCAGCATATACTTTTGTGATCCCCTGTCTCAAATCATCTTTATATACTGTCGTCCTTTGAATTTGTCCATTGTCGAAGTAGTTTGTGAACAAACCTTCTTTGTTTCCTTTGTTGAAAGTGCCTGTGACAATCGTATCACCGTAAAGATTAAACTTCACATAATCCCCATCCACCTGGGATGAATCTCTGTTCAATATTTCGTATGACTCTTTAGGGATAGACTCATTCAAATCCCAATAGGTAATGATTCGCATTTTATTCTGGGCGAAACTCTGTGCGAAGAGAACGACCAGAAAGATTGTCGCAAAAGCTGATTTTTTCATAGCAAACACAAATGAGGCTGGAAAATAAAAGATTTCCAAATGAACAACGTAGATTCTTTTCTCATTATTTCATACGGCAAAGCCAAAATGTTGTTTGCTAACAATCAGTGAATTAGTCGCTGGATGCTTATTGGAAGCGTAGAGAAAATTATGGCATTTTCCGGTTGGTTTCTATCATAAACGATTCGTTCAGTCATTTTGAAATCATCCGTATAAATGGTTTTGTGTTCCACTGAATAAGACTGATCAAAAGCTTCATAGTCATAAATCAATCTAAACTGTGGTTGGTCATTTATAGATACATTCGTTGGCTCCACATATCGATTCGTCGATTTAGTGATCACACCATTTGCGGTAATGCCAGCATATCTCATCGTTTTTCTGAAGTGTCTGACCATCAGAATGACTAAGATGATCAAAACCACTCCCATAAAATAGATCATAAAAAGACCACTGATGGAATTGTCACCACCTACAATCCTGGAGACATCCGGGTCTGATTTCAAATACTGCACCTTTACTTTTTCATCAAAATCTACATATAAAGAGCCATAGCAATCACCTCCGAAAACTTCGCCATCTATCGAAAATCTGTAAAAATACCTTTCAACATCTTCATCATTAACACTTACATTAGTAGATTCTATGTTGACTACATAGCCATAAGCAACATTGGTGCTACCATAATTTAATTTGAAATCATCGGTATCTCCTTCGGAATAGATCAGATAAAAGATGACTGCTGATCCCAGGAAGATTCCTGTAATCACTTTAGCATATGTACTGATAAAAAACAATGAGATGTAGTTCTTGATACTTAATTGTCTGTTCATTGTATTAAGGTTGGTTATTTGAAAGTTAATAACTTTTCAAATAATAGAAAAAACCTCCTGATCTATTCTATTTTGTAATTGCCGAATTCTTCAATAGACAGGGTGATGTTGGTGCTCATCCATTAAGAACCCTTTTTAAAAGGGTGTGAAGTGTTGTGGTATGTCAATGTGAGTCGAAGTAGAATCCTTACCACTGTGTGAATTCTTTCTTTTTTTGATGCCTTGACAAATTCAAATGAAAGGTTTATTCTGATAGTTGATCGATGATTCGTGATATACCTATCGACCTGATAGGCTTAAAGTGACGATGAAGTTGAAATTTCAATTTTCACAAAGGGCTGTAGTTGAGATTGGGAAATCACTTTTTGCTCCATATTGAAAGTGCCACCACTCTGTCCTGATGCCACTAAAGCCCGCATCTTCCATGATTCGTTTTAAAAGTGCCCGATTGGAAATTATTTTTTGATCCAGCTCTTTGAAATCGTGGTGAGCTTCTTTTCCAAAGTGATCAAAATCAGTACCCATATCCAATTCCTTGCCGTTGAGGTCCACAATGGTGAGGTCTACGGCTGCACCGCGATTGTGAACTGATCCACTTTTGTTCGGGTTTGCCACATATCTGCTGTCTGGCATGATTTTCCACATTTTACGCTGAACAGAAACAAGACGAAAGCAATCGAAAAGTTTGATTCTTAGATTTTGATTGATAAGCTCGGCGTTGGCTGAAATCAGGGCCTTTGCGACATTGTATCGCAGCAGGCAATTGTCACAGTAATAGACTTTTTCATTGAGAAAGTTGTTTTCTGAGGCATATCTCATGTCATAGACAAAATCGGTTGATAGCGATCTCAGGTTTACAAAAGCAGTCTAGTTAATTGGTTAGTTTCTCAGAGTAGTCGATTCAGTCACTGAATCGGGAGGCGATTGCGTCACTGTTTGACTTTTCGTACTTTGATCT
>JBCBHL010000238.1:0-11729 GCA_038525605.1 Bacteroidota bacterium | reverse complement strand
GTATAAAAGATTGGGTGATCAATGACTTACAATAAAAACGAAAGGTCATCGAACATATGCCCGATTCTTCAAAACTGAAAGCGCTCATTGACTCCCCTCAGTTTCTATTTGTAACAGACAGTGATGAGCTTTACAAAGCCCGGGTAACAGACAACAGCACCATATTGTATGAAGGCGTTGGTGATTTTGTCATAGACAACATTGCCGATGACAAACGGCTCTTTGCTTTAAAAGAAGTTCTTTACCACATAGCTACTGATAATGACCTGGTCAATGCATTGTTATCCGGTATAATTAAAGGTGAGGTAGATTTATCCAACTACTTAGACGTTTACAAAAATGGTTGTGATTACGCAGTAGATGATGAAAAAATTCTAGTTTATCAATTCAAACCAAGCAGTAAATAAGTTGATAAAGCTATACATAGCAAATACGGCGTTCGATGTTGAAGATAGTTAAGTACAGTTCGATGTTTTTGCAGCTTCAACGGCATTTAAAATAAAAAGTCCGGGGGTCCGGGACAAATCAAGGCCTCTGTTAGCCGATCAACTAAAGAGGCCCTGAGTAATTCTACCAGGCAATTTCTTCCCCATCGTGGACAAATTTGCCGGTGAAGTCCGCAGAAGACAGACTCACTGAAGTCTTAGCTCCCTCTGGTGCTTCTAACGGAGCATTTTTACCTCCCAATTCTGTTTTGACCCACCCTGGATGCGCTGAATTCACTTTGATATTTGTATCCTTTAAAGCTGCCGCTAAATGCACTGTAAATGAATTCAGTGCAGACTTAGACGCATTATACGCAAATGGTTTAATGCCACTCCATGGTGAGCTTTCGTCACTTTGAACGGTATTCGACCCTAAAATGCTTGAAACATTGATGATCCTTCCTGACTCACTTTTCCTCAGTAGTGGCAATAATTTTTGTGTCAGACTCACCAGACTGAAGAAATTCACATCAAAGGTTTCCCTCAAAACATCTGCTTTCACAATTTCTGCTGTATTGACACCTGTAGGTTCTCCGCTATGCATGATTCCAGCGTTATTCACAAGTACATCAAGTTTACCATAAGTCGTCTCAATATGCCCGATTAATGTATCTACTTCTGCTTCACTGGTGACCCCCAGCTGAACAAATTCAACATCAAGTCCTTCCGCTTTCAACTGTTGAACGGCGGTTGTGCCCCGTTCTTTATTTCTGGAAGCCATCAAAACGGTTGTACCTTCCCCTGCTAATTGTCGGGCAGTCTCAAGACCCAGCCCTTTGTTTGCTCCTGTTACTAATGCTATTCTTTTCATTTGATCTTAATTTTAAAATTATTAATAGACATTATCACGTTGAGTTTTGTATTGAGTGATTTCCAATATTTTAAAGATTGAATTTTGTAGTCTTATATTTAATTATGAATTCATAATTATGAATTGAATATAAAAATTCACTAATTCTTTAAATCAAAAACCCGCATAATAAATCTATCGTGATAACCTTTTAATACAAGATTAAGAATTATATGATATCAAATGAAATAGCTTATTTTGCCTTATGATATAAATATTTTGATATCTATGGTAAATCTGGAATGGTACAGAACCTTTAAAGCTGTTTATAAACACCGCAACTACTCGAAAGCTGCGGAAGAACTATTCATCAGTCAACCGGCAGTAAGCAATCAAATGAATATGCTGGAAGCCTATGTCGGTCATAAATTGTTCTTAAGAAAGTCTAAAGGTGTAGAAGCAACAGAGAATGCCAAATTCCTGAACAACCTGATCATCGAATCTCTTGATACGCTGGAAGAAGTGGAATCGATGTACAGAAGGAGCGTTAAGAAAGAAGAAAAGCTGCAGGTTTTGGGGATCAGTGAACACTTGTTCAAGAGTTTCCTTTCGGGCAAACTGGCAGGTTTCAAACATTTAAGTATTCGATTTGAAGAAAGGAGTGAAAAGCTTTTTGAGCTTGTCAACCAACAGGAAATTGACGCTGCGATTATTCACCAAAAAGTAGAAACCTTCGATATACTCTCCTGCAAAATTCTGAGTTCACCTTTGGTAATTGTTGGACATACCAGTATTAATACCAAAGAACTTGATCAACACGTCAATAACGAAAATCTTCCCAAAATTCAACATTGGCTGGAGCAACAGATATGGTTTTCTCACATGTCTACTAACCCTTTTATCAAACTATTTTGGTTGCATTGTTTCAATAAGAGAAGGCCCAAGGTATTTACCAATTACATCATTCCCAATGAACACTTTATGCTTCAGGAACTAACAAAGTCAGAAGGTATTTGTGTTACCTTACTGGAAAATGCCACAGAGTTTCTCACGAATCAAACATTGAAAATTATATGGCAATCGGATACATACCCCGAAAGAGATTATTATCTGATTGCACACAAAAAAGGAAAGAACTTTTTTGAGTATCTCAAAAATCAAATTTGGAATATTGATGCAAAACAAACGGATCTATAGCAGATTCCTGGCCAGCTGCGCCTCTTAAGCAGCTACTTGAATCTGTTCAGTAAATCCGATACTTTAATAGCTTCGACAGCATTTGAAATAAAAAATCAGGAGGCCCGAGCCTTATCCAAACGAAAACAGACTTTACCGCAGCAACTTATGAAAAAATATACTATCCCATTCTTCCTGTTAATTCTAATAATTGGATGTGCTGACAAAAGATCAACCCCTCGCGAACTGGTAACTGAATACTATGACGCGTTTAACTCATCTGATTTTAACAGAATAAATAATGTGACCGCTGATAGTATCACCATTATTGACGGTGACTGTGTCACGCTATACACCAGGGAAAGTTTTTATGAGCAATTTAAATGGGACTCCACTTTTAGGACTACTTATCAGATTGTTGCAATGGAAGAGGAAGGCGACCAAATCATTGCGACTGTAGCATCCGGTTCGAAGCGATACAAATTCCTAAAAAATGATCCTTTGACCTGTAAATTTAGAATCTCTTTTAACGCAACCGAAATAACAAAATTAGAATCGTTGGGCTGTCCCGGTGCAGACTGGAAGGTATGGGAAACCGAAAGGGATTCCCTGGTCAACTGGACGAAACGAAACAATCCGGAGCTAGATGGATTTATTCATGATCTTTCAATGAAAGGAGCAATAAACTACCTGAAGGCCATCGAATTGTATGAAAACAGAAATGCAGCCCGGTAACAATCGTTAGCATTCATTGTGAAGTTCTTAGACCGAAAATTTTGAGAGAATACAAGGTAATTTCTTTTAGCCAAATCAAGAATGCAGAATCTGATTCAACAAGAGTTAGATTCAATGTATTGGCCCAAAAAACTGATAACGAAGAAGTGGTAGAATTGAAGAATATCTCATTACCTGACTTTGTAGAGACAGGAGACCTGATCAGGTGGTGTGAGCATCAATTCTATGATATCATCGATCATAATGGTGATTTTATTTTCAGGAGACGAAAAGAACAATAAATTGCTGAGTATACACAAATAATTTTTAATGACATTAGTTATCTTATACTGAAGTTGATCTAGCTGCTTGAGCACTTACTTCAGTTGACGGTACAGAAAATAAAAAAATAAACAGATAGGATCATGGGATTTTCAAGCGAAGCTATTTTTATCAAGCCTGAACTTAGTAAAGAAGAACAACTCACACTTTTAAATAATTTAGGGTATAGTGATTACATCGATAATGGTGAGACTTATTTCGAAGAAGCAGACTCCCGACAAAAGCATGGGGTATATATTGGTCATATCAATGGTGCCACCTATGTGATCTATGACGGTGTTTATGAAACAGGGAACAGGAATAAAGATCAGTTAACGGATACAGAGCAGAAAATCGTCGATACGTTTCCCAATAGTGAAATTCTTTCTCTCATAAATATCGAATCTGTTAACGCATACGGTAACAGCTACATCAAAGCAGGAACACCTATTCGTGTCAAAGAAGGTGCACATCCGCATGTAATAACGAATTACGGAGAAGAACTGCTCATTGAAAAAGATTATTATGTCAAGAAAGAGCATATAGACGGGAACGAATTTTTCTACACCAAAAATCACTATCAGGAAGGTGAGCTAAATAAGTGGACTCATGACCAAATTGGTGGATCAGTAGCTTTTGAATTAACCAAAATGATAGCTGGTGTAAGCTATACCCATGATGACATTTTTTATTCAGAACCTCATCAGTTTATTCCTAAAAACGAGCTACAGAATGTTCTTTCAGCACTTGAAAATGGTAAAGGAGAAATCCCTGATAAATACGTTGGATTCATCCCTAAGAAAGACTTCAATGAATTAATTGATTCAGTCAAAGAACAGCTTGATTCTCTCAACTTTAAGATGGATGACCAATTCAACTTCAAAAAGGAACAGAACAACCTGATTTACAATATTACTTTTACCCCCTTCAAAGACAATGAACATATAGTTCGCCCACAACTAAACTATAAAATTGAAGCCAGGCGTAAGGAGTGGTATGAAGAGAAATTTAACAGGGACAAGAATCGTTTAGGCAATAGCATTAACAACAACATACAAGTTGATGCACACTCAATAGGAATTTCGGACGATCGAAGGGATATTTTCAGATTCCAAGGTGATTACAGTTACGAAAAGCTATCAAATGAAATTTTGATCAAAATTGAAAAAGTCATCCTCCCTTATTTCGAAAAAGTAAATGGTTTAGAATTTATTGCAGAACAAAACCAATCAATATTTAGGATTGATTTCTACTTAATGGCCGAGAATTATGAAAAAGCGGAAGAAGCAATAATTGCGACCTTAAAAAAACTTGCGCCGGTATCTGTAAAAGAATCATGGACTCAGGAGAAACTCAACAACGTGCTTTTAGAATTCGAGGACAAATCAGGCTTACTATCAAACAAAATTGATGTGCGAGAGATCTTCGAATCAGCTGTTACTGTTGATGAAGATGATAAACAAGGCGAACCCTCACTTCAGGAGTCGATTCCGCCGGAAACGGAAGAATTACAACAGCAAAAATCACAACTTAAGAAGCCCTGGTGGAAGTTTTGGTAAATCGCTATTGCAACATCTCAGGCACCATTTTGTATCAGCGCATGACAGTTTTGTGATTACCTGGCTATTACACAAATACAGAGAATCCGTAACTTAGACAGCAAAACGAAGTACAAACTGAAACATGCAACAGTGCATAACCAGAGCATTAGACGTATTTAAGATAGACCATAATAAAGAATTTGAGAAGCATTGTTGTCCGGGAGAACTTTCTTCAAAAAATCAATTTATCAGGTCACGCGGAAAAGAGCTTTTGACTTTATGTTTAAATTCTAAGAGCAGGAGGGCGGGCATGCCAAAAATCCCGGAAGAGGTGATATTTTTGGCTTGATTTTTCTTTGCTTCGTTTCTTTTCATCTAAGTGGTTCCCCACCGGGGAAAAGAAATGAAGGCCATCATAAAAGAAGGAGTTTACCAATTAAACAAGTCTAAAATGAAGCTTTAAATAGCATAAAACTAGCTCTATAATGAAGCTTTAAATAGCATAAAACTAGCTCTATGACACATAAAAAATTTAACCGGATGCTACTGATTTTGAGAATTACGAAGTTTCAGAAGGTTTCTGGTGTTATAAACTAGTAGATAATCCCAATACAAAAAACACTCAGTCTCTATAGCTATTTTAGAAATCCCGGTATTGGACCAAACCCAATTTCAGTCAATCCGAATGTGGTAGTCAATAAAAAAGACCAGAACATTTTCTCTGGTCATAGTATGTCATCTAATAGGTTTAGACATTACAAAAATTAAATCATCACTTAATTGGAGGACCTTCGTATTTTTTGGGCCAGGCAGCTATCACGTTGCTCCCGCCTAGAATACTTTTTAGATGTGCTTTACTGATCGGTTTTACGTCAGTATGTTTGATTTTTTTATTTGACATAATTAATAATGTTTAATGTATAGCTAAATATAATCATAAAAGTCGGGAAATAGCTACGATCCCATGCTCAATAAAGTCAATTACACACCAGTTTTAAATATCTTGAAAAACAAAAACGACATGCAACAAATGAAACGCCTTATACTTCCATGGAAAAACTAAACCTAAACTTCGGAATGCTAATTGCCATATTGCTAACTGCATGTCAAACAAACTCTGATAAAAAGGATTGCGAACATGATTATGTGAGGTATTGGAATCGCTACACGACCGAACAACTGGTTGACAACCTTTACGCTGACACCTTGATAATTGGTCCGGATATAGAGGGAGAGTACACTAACCATAGATTCTATATAGACAAAACTTCCGAACTATTACAAGATTTGCGTGACGACCTGAATAAAACAGATAGTTTGTACCCACAGACAGCTTTTGATGAGCTGACGATTAAAAAATTACCTTTTGGCAACAAGCAGACTTTCACAAATGAACAACTGAACCGATTCTTAGCAGTTATCAATGATCCAACCTCTTTCGATTGGTCCGAAACAACTTATGAACCGGGTTATCGACTCAACTTTCTAAGCCAGAGCCAGGTAGTAGCGAGTCTGACAATAGGAGCTGATTTTGGAGTTATTAAAACCGAGTCCAGCTGGCCAGCATTTAAGAAAATGAAGTTTGGATCACTTAAACAGAACAAACGAACAGAGTTACTGGAATTGATCGGTGAGTTCGGTCTCTGAATTTCTTTACTGAGGTTTCCTACACGACTTTTGCAGTATTGACACGGTTCCGTTATTTTTAAAGCCCTTTTGTTTCAGTAAAGGCAAACGTCGCTTAGCCGGACGATAGCAACAGTGCAGAATGGCAGAATTCAACGAACAAGTAATCAAATACAAAGACCACATTGTCTTCATAAGGCTTTCAATGCCCTTTTTCAACCGTTCCCTCAAGCAATATGTCGCAGACGAAGCTTGTTTTATGTTCGTCAACAAAGGCGAGGTTGGTGTTCGGTCTCAGGAAGATTACTTCAAGCTGAACAAGGAAGTGGGTATGCTGGCCAAATGTCTCAATTACTTTTTCGAACCAACCGATAATAAAGAAGCCAGCAAAGATGGTATCGAATCAATTGGGATCTTTCTATACCCTTCGCTGGTTCAGGAAATCTTTGAACTCGATTTATCGACTTCCAATTATCAAAGCAACTATAATCTGAAGCAGGTTCAAATAGACCTGCTCCTGGAGAACTATAAACAGAGTATCGGTCTGTTGCTCGACAATCCGGAGCTGGCAGATGAAAGCATCATAAAAACAAAACTGAAAGAGTTCGTCCTTCTTGTATCCAAATCTGAGGGAGCCCCATCTCAATTAGATTTCCTGGCATCCCTGTTCAAACCAAATGAAGTTGAATTTAAATCAACCATTAAAAACAATCTTTTTTCAAATCTTTCCATGACAGAATTAGCGCAGCTTTGTCACTTAAGTTTGTCTTCTTTTAAAAGAAAGTTCAGTGAAGTATTTGATGAGAGCCCCAAGAAATACATCAACAGGAAAAAGTTAGAAAAAGCAGCTTCACTGCTCAAATCAAATGATGATCGGGTTTCTGACATTGCCTATGATGTGGGGTTTGAATCCATTGCTACTTTTACCAGAAACTTTACTGCCTTCTACGGAAAGTCTCCATCCGAATATCGATTGAGCTAAAATGAGCAGTCTTTGGGCTAAATCGTAAAATCACTCTTATCTCACATAGCAAGCTTTGTAACATACATATACAAAGCAAATCGTTATGAAAAACACAAAGTTACTGAAAGGCTATCTGATCCTGACCGGGTTGCTACTGATCTTCATCGGAGGTTCTACTCTCATGTTTCCTGTACAAATGAAATCAGGTGCCGGAATTGATATTGCTGAGAATATCAGCGTGATTAATGATGTTCGGGCAACTAGCGCCGTTTTACTCTTCTTCGCTATGCTTTCCTTTTTGGGAGCATTCATAGAAAAGCTCTCCTTTACATCGAACCTGGTGATAGTACTCTTATTCCTGTCAATAGGGCTCGGCAGGGTAATCAGCATTGTAATAGATGGAATGCCTGTCGATGGATTGGTAAAAGCAACTTTTCTCGAACTGATACTCGGGCTTGCAGGGGCAATCATTTTCAAAGTATCTCAAAAGAAATCAATACAAATTGCAAGACATTAAAATCATGAACAAAACAATAATGATCACCGGAGCTAATGCCGGAATTGGCAAAGAAACCGCCAAACAATTAGCCTTAAAAAAAGAAACAACTAAGGTTTATCTGGCATGCCGGAACCCTGAAAAGGCGAAAGCTGCGAAAAAGGAATTAGAGGAAACTACTAAAAGATCCATTTTCGAAATCGTCATCATGGATGTTTCCAATCCGGAATCTGTCAGAAAAGCTGTTGCATCACTGAACGAACCTGTAGATGCGCTAATCATGAATGCCGGTGGCACTGGTGGTAAAAATCCTGAAATGCTCACAAAAGACGGTGTTACAAATATCACAGCAACAAATCTACTGGGACATGTTGTTTTACTGGACGAACTGATCAATGAAAACAAGCTCACAAATGTCGCACTCTTTGCCAGCTCGGAAGTTGCGAGAGGTGTAAAGAAAATGGGTATGAAGAGACCTGAGCTAAAAACATCATCAGCAAATGAGTTCGCCAAAGTATTCGATGGGTCTTTCTTTGAAAAGAAAATCGACCCGATGGAGGTTTATGCATACATTAAATATGCAGGGACACTTTGGATGTCATCCATGGCCAGAAAACATCAGCACATTAAGTTCATCTCTATGAGTCCGGGCGGTACCAGAGGTACCAATGGATTTGATGACCTGCCTGCAATTCAGAGGTTTATGTTCAAGTACATCGGCATGCCATTTGTGATGCCATTGATGGGACTATCACACAGCCTGGAAAAAGGAGCCAATCGATTTGTAGATGGCATCAGCAATGGATCGCTTAAAAGCGGAGAGTTTTATGCAAGTAAGGCCAACGTATTGGTTGGACCCGTTGTAGAACAAAGTAGTATTTGGAGTAATCTCACAAATGCAACATTTCAGGAAAATGCTGACAGAGCTATCCATCAATTCATCGGATCAAATTGATAGAAAATATAGATCCTGATCAGAAAGACAACCGTGTGCAATATGCCCACGGTACGCCTTCAGCAGGTCAGACAACACGGTTTGGCTGATGGTATTTAGCGAAGCGTTATGGATAATATTGCCAAGTGGCTAGATTTGTTGTCGAACCCTCAAAAATTTGGACTATGGCAAAGATCAAGGCGAACAAAAGGACACTGATTCGTTGGAAAGTTTACATCGATAGAGCCCGGATGTACATTGGATATGCTCAATTCCTGATGATATTATTCGTCCTGCTCGAAGCATATAAGAGCACTGCTGTTGGTGAACTCATCTTCAATAACTTATTCGTATCAATGCCCATCCTCTTTGTGGTATTTATTATTTTATCACTGATTATTGGAAGAATTGATACCATCCTCGGACTTAGAGAAGAAGAACTCCGAAATGCCTCGACTTCAAACCCTGTCATGAGAGAACTCTTGGCTAAGGTCAATGAGTTGACTGAGGAAATCAGAGAATTGAAGGAAAACAAAAACCCATAAAATCCCGAATTGCGTAATACGGATGAGATCGGTTCACTTCACTGGGTGAAAAGCTATTGCTAATGATTAGTTCAGAGGCGACAATGAGATATCCGGGCATTATTTTTTAGATTTGAAAGGAATGAGATATTTGGTATCAGCAATTTTAGTTAGTTCAATTGCTTTATTTAGTTGCCATAAAAAAGAAAAGGAGCGAATGGCTATTCCAACTGATGCTGAATTGATCATTATGGAATTCTATCACAACAAGAAAACTATCTCATTAAGTACTTTAAGTATTTCTAAAGACACGCTTAAAATACCGGGATTCGATTACTGTCCCACAATTACATTTGATAAATCAGATTCGAGTCTATCCATGCCCGGGTATGATTCGGAGCGGGTGAGGCTTGATTTTAATATGTCAGAAAACAGATAGATAATGAACTCCAGCAATACCGTTTCTGAAATGACCCACAATCTTTATAAAGACCCTTTTAAAATTAAATATTACGGAAGTGAAGAATTTTTCAAAATCAGTTCTCCTCAATCCATCCTGTTAGTAATGCCCCTTTCCTCATTGAACGAAAATATAGAATCACTAAAAAGCGCTTACGAAAGGCATAGCATTGATTTGATCAGCAATTAGTTCCATGAATATTTGATAAGAAGCAACTCAAAGAGGTGGGATCAAAAGGATGAGATTCTTCATAAAACCTGAATGAAATATCGGACCACAGAGATGTCGGGCCACCGAGATGTCGGACCACCGAGATGTCAGGCCAGAAACAGGCGATCTTCATTTCTTGCAAAAACCTGCATAATCCACTAGATTAGGTAAACAATCAAAAAGGTTCAGTATACGTTTTTAAGCCGCGAGTAGGTCGTCCTCACGAAACGCTCTCAATCGGCAATTAGATATAATAGATCAATTACAATCTGAATAATGAAAATAACTTTCTGTCACACAGTGGTTTTTACTTTTTTGTTTTTACTCATTATTGGCGCCTCTTGCAGCAGACAAAATGCAAAGGAATCAATCAAAGAAAACACAGACACAGTAGGTTCCAAATCCGTTAATCAACAAAATCTCATTGCGTCTCAAAGTCTCAACAAAGGAGATAATGTTCATTGTAGCCTTCAGGACCAGGCTGGTAATCTATGGTTTGGGACAACCAGCGATGGTATTTATCAATATGATGGAAAATCATTCACACAATTCGTAGCAGAAAGTGGACTGAACAACAGAACAATCTGGAGTATTTTGGAAGATAAAAATGGTGTAATCTGGATCGGAACAGCCGATGGTGTGTACCAGTTTGTTGACGGTAACTTCGCTAAAGTTCAGGTCACTCAACCAAACGATCCTACAAGGGATCAATATGATGTATGGAGTATCATGCAGGACAGCAGCGGAAATATCTGGTTGGCAACAGGTATCGGTGTATACGTTTATGATGGCAACTCCTTCACTCCATTCAATGTAGGTACTGCAAGTGGCACTGACTGTAAATACAGTGTCGAAAAGATTTTAGAGGATCAGGCTGGTAATTTCTGGTTTGGTGGACGTTGCAACCCCGGTGTATACAAGTACGATGGAAAGAACATCACTCATCTGTTACCAAACAAAGATGACTGGACCTGGCCTGTTTTGCAGGACAAAAAGGGCAATATTTGGTTCAGTAGTTGGAATGGAGCTTATCGATATGACGGCAAATCATTCAAAACTTTTACAAAAGCCGATGGTTTAGCAGGTAACATGGTCGCCCGGATTGTGGAAGATAAAAAGGGAAACCTCTGGTTTGGTGGCGATGGCCTTAGTCGTTACGATGGAAAATCGTTCACACATTTTACAACAAACGATGGACTCACCAATACCTCTATCTGGACAATTTTGGAAGATAATTCCGGGGGTTTCTGGATAGGAACCAGAGAGACAGGTTTATACTTTTACGATGGAAAAAGATTTACTAAGTTTTCAGAATAAACAAAGAAGTGCAAATACTCACTGCCTGGAGCGTTGTAAAACATTATCAAGATGACAGCATTGATCAATAAATCATTCGAAACTCCATTAGGGAAGGTTACTTGTTGCCTTCAGTCCACCATCTCAGAAATAGCCCTGCAAGAAACCAAAACATATGAAAATGGTAAATCC
>JBCBHL010000237.1:0-11735 GCA_038525605.1 Bacteroidota bacterium | reverse complement strand
CCGATCCACTGAATGGTGGTAGTTCTGCTATACCTTGTGCAATTCCCACGGTAAATGGATTGCTGAAAGCACCTGCAAAACCAGCTCCAGCCCCAACAAAAGGAATGGCAATTCCTACTAAAGAATCATATCCCAATGCTAATGCCAATGGTATGGTAATTAGCACAAAGACAATCACCTCTTCACTCATTCCGAAAGTTGCTCCAGCCAGAGAGAATAGGATGATTAGAGCTGGAATAATCACCTTTTTGAAAGCAGGTTTTTTTTTGCAAAGTCTCACTAAACTTTGTAAAGCCGCATTGATGGCATCCGATCTGTTAATAACAGAAAAAGCTCCACCAACGATCAATACAAATGCAATGATTTGACCAGCTGAAACAAATCCCTTAATTGGACTAGTAAAGAAATCAAAGAAGTCTTGTGGGGATTGTTTTAAGACCTTGTATGATCCGGGAACAACAATATCTCTGCCATTGCTACTTACTCTTTCAAATTCTCCTGCAGGAACTATCCATGTAAGACCAGTGAATACAATAAGAATCACGGTCAATATGATGAGGGTATGTGGAATTTTCTTTGGCATATTACTTAACCGGAAATGTTTGACCAGCAGCAAATATGCTGATATTTAGACTTTTGGCACTAAGTTTTCCCCTTTCATTCGATATTACTTGATTTGGCGCATCAAAAACAAGGACCTGGGATTCACCAACCACAGTTGCTAATTCGTCAGTGACCAATATCGCAGTGGATTCATCAATTCCAATGCCCTTCATTTGAGGGTTTTCAAGAATTGCACTGATCAATCTGTTGTGTCTACTTCTTTTGATAAAATGCTGATCAATTATTCCTTCTTTAATGAATCCAAGGCCCCGCTTTAGTTCTATGTTGTTTGTTTCAATGTTTCGAAATGTGCTGTAATAATCCGGGTATTTCAGTTCATTTCCGGTAATCATCTTTTCACTCATTACTGCCGCGCCGGCACTGGTTCCGGCAATCATTCCACCTTTTCTATAACACGCCTCAATGGCAGCTTCAATAGAAGTACCACTAACGATGTCCATAAATCTATTTTGATCGCCTCCTGATATATAAATAAGGTCTGCATTGGCGATGCTGTCAATTTTTGCTTTTGGGATCGCAGCACCTTTATTAAAATTCATTCCTTTTATATTGTCAAGACCTTGATCAGTAAATTGAATACGTGCATAGAAAATAGCTGAGTCTGGTTCAGAACTGGACATTGGAAGAATTATTCCATATCCTGTAGAGTCTACTCCAGACTCCCGGATTAACCTTTTGATCATTTGAGGAGGTCTTTTCCCACCACCAATAATGAAAAGCTTACCGGCTGGCTGGTCCTTAACGGATGTTTCTTGTTTTGGGTTCACACATCCGATTGAGGTAATCAGCAGTACAAAAGCGAAAATTCTCATTTTAAGTGTTATTTGAAAATTGCTAAGCAAAAGAGGCTGTCTCAAAAGTTTGCGATTCGTCATAGCGAACGAAGTGCGGCTATCTCTATTTCGTTTAAATGCATATTTTACGAAAGAGATTGCTTCGTTTCCTCGCAATTCACGACTTTTGAGACGACCTCATGAAATTTATTCTATGAAAAATATTCCTCTTGGATCATCAAAATCAGAAGTAAGCGTCACTTTGTCCGAACCATCAAGGTTGGTCATAAACACACTTCCAGAGTTGCGTTCAGTCCAGTAGAATTTATTATTAGCGTTATCAATAGTAATTCCATAAACTCTGTTTTCAGTATCAATGATCGATTCTATATTACTTCCATCCAAATCGGACCTCATGATCTGTCCGGTGTCGGAGTTGTCAAAGTAGATCTTTTCATTTCCCGGATCAACTGCAATTCCATATCCAAATCCACCAGCTGAAAAATCTATGATTCTTGTCACTCCAGTGCCATCAATATTGCCAACCCAAACAGCCTCCCCATCAATTCCTACGCAGGTGATGTAGAGATTGCCATTGTAAAGGTCCAGTCCGACAGGAAGCTCTCCTAAACCATGAGTTGCATTATCATAAAGAATATTTGCTGAATTATTGGTTAGATCAACCTCCCAGATGGCATTTACACCAGACCCTCTATCCGCTACGTACACCTTATTGTTAGGAATATCCAATGCCAGGTCCCGAGGTGCTGCAAATACGTCACTGATCACTTCTGGATTGGAGCCATCCAGATTTACTCTAACAAGTGAAAGCTCATCATCATTTGTGTAATAGATCTGTTCATTCACTGCGTCATAAGCCATGCCAGTACCGAATCCACCTACGTCTATGGAACCTCCATCAATTTCGTTGATGTTAGCACCAACGGCATCCATAAAGAACAGTCTTACCAATAATGCGTTTGGATCTTTTATTGTCACTTGTTGTTCTATGAAATCCAGGTCATTTTCTGAAGTTACGGTCATAGATACTGTATAAGTGCCTGGTTTAGTGTACAAATGTGATGGTGTTGCTTCGTTGGAAGAAGTTCCATCTCCAAAATTCCATGAGTAGGTCACAGTTCCTGCCTGGTCAGTCGTGAAAGTTTCATTGTTGAATGTCACAGTAGCCGGAGCAAAACCATCATTAGAAATGGAAAATCCAAATTGAGCAACCACTGAACTGGCCTGCGGAACCGGAAAACCATCTTCGCCACAACTCCAGAGAATTCCGAGAATGCATATCGCTGTTAAGTATATTTTTAGATATTTCATTGCTTTACTATTTAGCTTTTCTAATGATCATTCCTCTAACATCCACACCTGTTTCACTTAGAATTTTTTCTTCAGACCCATCGAGGTTAGCCACTCTAATAATTCCGTCTCTTCCAGCCCAGTAGTACTTACCACTTTCGCTATCAATAGCAATTCCATAAGTTCTATCAGTTGTGTTTCCAACTTTTTCTATATTGGACCCATCCAGATTAGCTCTTAAAATCTGGCCTCCATCATTATCATCGAAGTAGATTTTATCATTGACTTTGTCTACTTCAATACCATATCCAAATCCTCCTCCATCAAAAGTAATAATTTTAGAAATTCCTGAGCCGTCAGTTCCTCCTGCCCAAACTGTCTCCGCATCAAAGTCTACTGCTGTGGCATATAATTTCCCATTATGGAAGTCTAGTCCAACTGGCAATAAAAAGAATGGATCATCGCTTACGCTGTAGATTGATGATGTGCTGTTGTTCGTCAGATCAATTTCTGTAATCTGGTCCGAGCTTCTTTCTATCACATACGCTTTATTCTTTAAAATGTCTAAGGCTATGTCTCTACCTCCATTTAAACCAGTTGCAATTTCAGATTGATCAGTACCTTCCAGATTGTTTTTGTACAATGTGGAATGATCATCATCCGTGTAATATAGCTCTTCGTTGACATCATCATATGCCAAACCAAAACTGAATCCGGGAAGATCGAATACATCTACAATCACCTCCGAATCACTTAAAGCAATTTTTTTGATTTTTAAATTGTCATTGTCAATGAAATACAACTCAAATTCGTTGGGCTGAATGGTGATAGTCTGTTCTGTTGTGTTCTGGCCTCCTGTTCCGGTTGCAGTGAGTTTAACTGTATAATCACCTGCAGCCAAGTAGGTGAAAGTTGGACTTTCTTCCATACTTGTTGAGTTTCCTGCATCTCCAAATTCCCATTGTAGACTCAGGGCGTCTGTAGTGGTGCTTTTAAAAGCCACTGCTTGTCCAACTTTTAAGTCATCTATATTTTCTACCGTGAAAGATGGAGTAGGAATGATTCCCGAAATTGTAATTGTCTGAGTGGTAACATCTCTTTTTCCATCTGCACCTGCTTCCAGTGTAACAAGATAATCACCGGGAGCTTCATAAATATGAGTTACAGTTTCGCCTACATCGAAAATTCCATCTCCGAAAGACCAGGCAAACGTTACCGCATTTTCTGAGGTACTTGCTGAGAATGTGATAGGTTCTCCTTCTTTTAGCTCCGTGCCGGTTGAAACTTCAAATGCCGCAATTGGATCTGGCCCGGCATCTTCATCATCGTTACAACTTACAAGTATTGCACTAATCAAAAATACAGTGAATAGTGAGTATATATTTTTTTTGATATTATTAAGTATCATGATTGCTTAGTTTTAGTAATCAGGATTTTGCACCAAAGTGCCATCCGTTATGTTGATTTCTCTTTGAGGAATGGGGAAGATTCTTCTGAAAGATTCCAAGCCCCTGGTGGATTCCAGTCGGTCTAGCCGAACCAGATCAAACCAATAGTGCCCTTCGAAAGCAAACTCTGATCTTCTCTCCTCCAACAACACATCAATTAACTCACTTTCAGAAGTAACATTTGCAGCTGTAAGGGCCGTCAATCCCGCTCGCGACCTTACAACATTTATATCTGCCAATGCAGCTGTTGGATCGTTTGATCCTCTGGACAAAGCTTCTGCCCGGATTAGATACATTTCGGATAATCTCAAAAGGATCGTATTTCCTCCTTCATCTGCAGGTTCGCTTCCATACTTGGTACACCTTAGAAAACTCCCGACAATTTCAAATTGCTGACCTCTTTCAGCATCAATTCTGTTTGCCGGATCAAAGAAGGAAATCATATCCTCACTGACTGTTACTTCGGGAGGTGTAATGTACATTTCAATTGCCCATGCGCTTGGATCTTCCAGGGCAATGAAGTTCAATTCGAAAATTGATTCGGCACTACCTTCCGACAGATAGACTTCATTATAGTCTTCTGAAAGTGAATAGTTTGAATTAGCTATAACAGCTGATGCTAATTGTTCAGCCATATCAAACTCCTCCTGATATAGGTGTACTCTTGCTTTTAATGCTTGAGCAGCTCCTAAAGAAGCGAAGAATTTATTCCCTGAATCTCCAAGAAGATCTATTGCATTTTGAAGATCTGTTTCTACCTGTAAATAGGATTGTTCAACGGTGCTTCTGGAAGTTTCCTGAATTTCATCGGCAGCTACCAATGGCAATGGAATACCATAGACAGAAGAAGGGTCAAAAAATTCTCCATATTGCCTAAGTGCATCAAAGAATGCCAATCCTCTTAAGAAGTAAGCCGTTCCCATAAGTCTGGATTCATCCGATTCTGATAAGCCTAACTCAGGTACTTTACCGATTACGCTATTTGCAACATTGACCACATTGTAAATGGCTACCCAGTTGTCTTCAACATGAAAATTGGAAGTAGGAACAACGCCTGTTTCCAGTTCTTTCCAGAATTGCTGGAATGCCGCTGCTCTCCCATTGCCAGCTGCCATTTCAGTTGCCATGATAAAACGGCCACCATAGTAATCGCCATCCTGAAGAGCATTGTAGGTGCCAATCAATGCAGCTTCTGCAGTTTGCAGATCAACAATTGCAGTCTCGTTAGAGATCAAAGTTTCAGGTTGCTGATCCAGAACATCACATGCCGGAATAATCCATACCAGCACCATCATCGCATATATCGTGTTTCTAATTTGCTTATTCATGATTATTCCTTTTAAAATTCAATATTTAATCCCACAGAATAGGTTCTTGCCTGTCCGAGAGTACCAAAGTCTTCTCCCTGTAAAGTATTTAGTCCTTCTCCACTTGTATTAGTATTGACTTCCGGATCAAATCCCAGGTAGTCAGTCCACGTGAATAGGTTCTGTCCCTGTACATATATAATAGCGCTATTCAGTTTGAACCTGGATAATATCTTGGCAGGGACATTGTAGGAGAACTTCACATTTTTAAGTCTCACAAAATCACCGTCTTCCAGGTATTGCGTACTAAATCTTTGCCATTGCAACTCCGGATTACCGGCATCTTCAGGCCCAATCAAAGTTGGTCTTGGAATAGCAGTGATATCTCCTGGCTCTCTCCAATAATCCAGACTTCTTTTTGTTTGGTTACCATAGGGAATACCACCTCTGGTGGTTCCATAATTTTCATAGGCATGTCTCGACTGATTGAAGATCTTGTTGCCTCCTACAAACTGGAAGAAAACACTTAAACTGAAATCTTTATATCTGAAAGAGTTGTTAATCCCACCAAAATAGTCAGGCAACCCTGATCCAACTGCTTGCCTATCATCCAGATTAATCAATCCGTCACTATTTAAGTCTTCAAATATAGCGTCACCAGTTGTGGGATCTACACCCAGAAATTTGATCAGATATAGCTGACTTAGAGATTCATTTTCCAGCAAAACAAAATTTCTGCTTAAGATCTGACCATTGTTTAAAACATCAACTACCTTATTTCGCAAGGTGGTGAAGTTGATGTTTGTTGTCCATTGAAAGTCTTTTCCGGAGATGTTTTGGCTATTGATGGCAAATTCAAATCCTTTGTTTTCGATTTCACCAATATTGGAGGTTGTATTTGCAAATCCCAGTGTACCTGGTACATCTACATCCAGCAGTAAATCGGTAGTTGATTTTTGGAAGTAATCAGCTACAATTCCAATTCTGCCAAATAGAGTCAGGTCTAATCCAATGTCCAATTGAGTGGTTTGTTCCCAACCTAATTGTGGATTTCCCAGAACAGAAGGGTTAGATCCCCCTACTCCATTGTATGAAGATGCTCCCCACAATCCTTGCCAGGTGAAGTTGCCAATTTCAGCGTTTCCAACTACCCCATAACTTGCTCTAAGTTTTCCTTCTGATACCACATTTGAAATTCCTTGAAAGAATGATTCATTACTAAACCTCCAGCCAACAGATCCGGATGGTAGTAAAGCGTATCGATTGTCCGGTCCAAATCGAGATGATCCATCTATTCTGAAAGACCCCTGGATGAGATACTTGTTTTGAAAATCATAAGTAACTCTTCCTAAATAGGATAAGAAGCCATACGAAGTAGCACTTGATGACCCTGTTGTATTTGCCGCAGCTCCAATCTTGATGATTTGATTGTTTGGAAAGCCGTTTCCATTGATTTCTGAGAAATCAACATTTGATTCCTGAATACTGAAGCCTCCAAGAATATTAAGGTTATGAGACTGGCCAATGGTGGTAGAGTAGGTCAATGTATTTTCATTGATCCACACTAACTCTTCCAGAGTCGCATAAATACCAGCTCCAGTAGGTGCTTCGTTACTTCCAACCGGAGTAAAAGATTCTTCAATCAGAGAATTATAATCTGCAGACCATGTGGATTTAAAATTTAGGTTTTTAGCTACTTCCCATTCTGCATATGTTGAGGCCAAAATTCTATTGGAAGTGGAATTGTTGACATACTGCTCTGCAATAAACAATGGATTATCCAATGCCCACCAGCCATTGAAGTCAAATGGGTTTGTATAAGACCCATCCTGATTAGTAAGGGGTGCTGTTGGGTCCCAGGCTTGAGCATTTACAACAACCCCGTACTCATCATTCTCATTTACAGTTCTTTGATGAGCGCCTCTGCTTATCAGAATATTGGCACCAACGCCTACCTTATCATTTAAGGAGTGATCCATTCTCAATCTTGTATTGAATCTTTCAAATCCCTGACCCAGTTGTATTCCTGTCTGGTCAAAATAGTTCGCAGAGATCACATATTTTGTATCCTCATTTCCACCCGATAAACCAACATCCATATTGTGAGTGATTCCTGTGCGAAAGATCTCGTCATAAACGTTGTGGTTGGGAAGGTTTGGGTCATTCGGGTCTCCAAGAATATCGTTCCAATAGTTTTCTCCCAAACCATCAAATTCTGCTGCGGCATTCATGAATTCAATCCATTCTTTGGATGTCATCATTTCCGGTGTGTTGGCTATTTCCGAAATTCCGATGCTGTAACCAACATTCACCTTAGTCTTACCAATTGACCCGGTTTTTGTTGTGATCAAAATAACTCCATTAGCGCCTCTTGTTCCGTAAATTGCTGCAGCACTGGCATCTTTTAGAACCGAAATTGACTCAATGTCATTAGGGTTGATATTTGCTAAAGGATTAATTGGCTGGATGTTATTGTTGAGAGCAGATTGGTTTCCGGTAAGAATAGGAATGCCATCCACCACAATAAGGGGCTGGCTACTTGCTCCGATCGATGTAACTCCCCTGACATTCAGGTTAAAAGCAGAACCAGGAGTAGCAGAGGAGCTCCCAATAAACACACCGGATAGTTTACCCTGAATGGCGCCATCAAAACTGTATGTGGCTGCCACATTTGCTACGTCATCGCTATCTACCGATCCAATGGAACTCGTGATATCCCTTCGTTTCTGAGTTCCATAGCCAACGACTACTAATTCTTCCAGCTCAGTCACATCTTCATAGAGCGTAATGTCCATCACGCCACCTGTTACTACAAATTCGCTGGAAGAATAGCCGACAAATGAGTATATCAAAATTGCTGAATCATCTGAAACCTCAAGTTTGTATTTTCCCTCAAAGTCGGTGACGGTACCAATGGAGGTACCTTTAATTATAATACTAACACCGGGTAGCGATTCACCATTCTCGTCAGTTACAGTTCCTGAAACGGTGGTTTGAGCATACCCAACACTTACCAATAGCAATAAGCATATGTTAAGTAGAATCTTCAATTTCATATTTAATAAATTTTTAATTTTCGATTGCACAGTCAGTCTTTAATGCAACTGCTGTCGTTTAAAAAATTGGAAGTTCCAGCAATCGCTAGCAATCGAAAATAGGCTGCAGGCCCATTAAGCCGAGAGACTTTGCAGCCTGAAGCAGAAGGATTTTTTGTTTCTTGCCTAACATCTCTTTTTACCTAAAATATAGTTTTCTGACAAACATGTTTCGCTGGTCCTTGCTCTTAATGACCAGTAATTTGAAACCCGATAGAATCTGTTGATCCTGCACTGCCAGGTTTCCCTTAAACTGTTGCTCCAAAACCAACCTTCCACGCAGGTCGATTAGTTGTAATTCCAGATCCAACTTGTTTGGATTTTGGATGATCAGATTTGAGTAATTAGTTGTTATTTGAATATCTTTAAATGCTTTGGAATTAGTAATTACGGGAGGTTCCACTTCCAATTCATATGCTTCATCATCGGTCGGAACCGGAGTTCCTAATACTGCACTGTGCCCGGCATTAATCACCTGATACAAGTAATTATCGAATGCTGTTACGTTTCTTTCAGAAGAAAAATCGAATACTGAGCTTTTGTTTTTCACGAGAAATGATGAGAGATCTCCGGTTGAAGAAATGGTATTAAAACCATCATTATTTCCAATTCTCACAAACGACCCTTCATTAATGTAAATGCCAAATGCCAAATCATTATCCGCCATCAGGTAAGGGATAGAGGAAGTAGTATTTTCGTAAAAGTCGGTGGTCGATCCGTCTATGGTGTTGGGCATAATTGCGGTGGTTTTTAGCAAACCCAGCCCTACTTCAAAATCAAGCCTGTTTCTGTAGGAGGCATCAGCTTCTGAGATATGATTGGTTACAAAAGCAGGGCCAGCATATCTACTGTCTTCTCCAATGAATCCTGTCACAATGTCATTTCTGAATAAGTGGGCTTTTAAGAGTTCTCCCGTTGGTCCATCTTCAAGAAATGCAAAAAGATCCTCATGATCATTCGCTACAAAAAGGACTTTTTCTGATCGCCTGATTTGATTTCTGATGTGAAGACTATCCTCATGATTGTAGTTTTCTGTTATAGGTAAAACATCGACACTGCTTGCTCCGAATGCAAAAAGTCGGCTTCTGATGGAGTTAGTCATAGAGGTATTGCCAGAAACCAGGATGATTTTGTCTTCCGGATCATTTTCATTGACAAAAGCATCCATGAAACCAAGGTTGTCGCCAATTTCATCACCACTACTCAGGAAAACAATGTAGTTGCCATCCTCTTTATCTTGGTTGATAGAAATGTTACTGGATGGTCCCTCTGTGATTTCGAATGTATTTAAATTGATGGATTGGCCGTCTACCAGCGAGATTGTTTCCATTGAATCACTGATGAAAGTATTGTTCGCAAACTGAAATGTGCTTGGCTTAATGACCGTGATGGCACCTGTTCCATGAACCTCAGCCAGGTTGTCCGAATTGATACAAAGAGCAGTCTGATCATCAACACCAATTCCCGTAATGTTTTCACTTTGATTAAGTTGCCAGTTTGCCATAAATGCCATTAACCTGAAAATTCTTCCTCTTTCCACAAAGTGTGTATCAAAGATAAATCCGGGTTTTAAATCCAGGAAGTCGTTTTCCAGGACGAATTTGGATGATTCAATATTGATCAATCCATCGTCAGGGAATACCGATCCGTTTTGAGCAGTAAACAACACTTTTGATAAAATCGCCATTCCTGCAGATGTTCCTCCAATTACACCTCCTTCGTTGTATTTGCTAGTGATTACGTCAATGAAATTAGTGCCTTTGTAGGTCTCGTAGTAATTGGCCTGATCTCCTCCCTTGAAGAAAAAGAAGTCGTAGGCTGAAATAGCTTCTTGCAGTTCCTCAGAGTTGGCGTATTCCTTAGTATCTATTTGGAAATTTGTAGCTTCCGTAGCTCCCAACTCCAGAAAATAGTCTGGTAAGTCCTGAGTTTCTGAGTTGTAACTGATGATTGCTACTTTTTTGTTTGTGGCGTTTTCAATTCCCCAAGAGTAAGGTTCATCGCTCCAGCTCCCTTCACTACCTCCGCCAACAAGAAGCATTCTCCCCTGACTATAGGCCTGAAAAGAAATCAATACACCAATAAGAACAGTATAAAAATATCGCATAATTTGAAATTATAAAGTGAATAAAATTCAGGGCTTTATAAATTCAATTAGCAGTTGAATATTGGTTGTAGGTTTTGTAATGAAAAAGACTTCACATATGCCTGGCAGCACAAGTGTCTACAAAGAATTTTGTATGTAAATTGTTTTTTCATCACTTTAATACGACTCTAAATATAAAAGCTATTTCCGGAAAAATAAAATTCTTGATTATAGGGACCTGTCAATTTTTTGATGCGTTCCTGATGAAATAACCGTGATTTCCTCCTTCATTGGCCTTAAATCACGGTTATTAATTTTGAAAAAAATATTAAGAAGTTCCAAATCTTCCCCGGTCAACATAGAAAAATTCCCATGATCCACCACTTCCGGAGTTCCAGGTGTCAAGCCAGAAATACCTTGAACCACTTGCATTACCACGAACCTTATACACTTCCACTGCTTGCCTTCCCCGGTACCAATCTAACCTTTGTCCAGATCTGCAAACTTCCGGACCTGAGCCGTTCTGTTTTAAGAAAAATGCATAGCCATAACCAAAAACTGAGGCTTTACCATTTGCATCAATGCAGACTGCCGTGTCTTCGTCCACACCAATCCCTTTGGCATTCCACCCCCAATCCACATTCGCCCTGGCCAAAAAAGTCATATGCCTACCTCTGCGATCCGGGTTATCGTAATGAGTGTCGGTGATAGTGTTTTCCAGGTATGGATTATCCAGGAAGTTGTTTCTCTGTAGGGTCACATTGTTGTTGTAGGGATTGCGAAGTGCATCTCTGGACCTTATAGTGCCATTTTCGGCTGTGTAATAGCCTTCTCCCTGGATGGCACAACCTGCGCTTGTACCTCCTATTGGGACACGTTTTGTATTTCGAAGGTAGTTTATGGCATCTTCTACTTTGGTGTCTTTCCAGAAATTGACATAATCCCACTGGTCTCCGCCAGCGATAAATAGCGCTTCAGCTTCTCGTATGGTTTGTTCTACCTGACTGTTGTTGGCCAGGCTTCTGCTATCGATTAGCAGCGTTTCTACTGAGTTAGCGTTTCCCAGATCAAGAATATATTGATTATAGCCA
>JBCBHL010000236.1:0-11790 GCA_038525605.1 Bacteroidota bacterium | reverse complement strand
CCATATCCGTTTTTCGGAGTGCAAATGTAAAAAGTTTGTCATAAATGACAATGATTCTTTTGAAAAAGTTAGAAAAAACATTTTGCCATCATTTAGCAAACCGTGAGCTGCAATTTTAAAGCATTCTTTCAGACAGTTTTCACCGATTTGCCCAGTGATTTAATGAGGAGGAAATCAAAGGAGATAATTGAATTAAGATGAACATAGTTGTAACTGATTTTTGATTTCATCTTACTTACATCAAAATTGGAGCAATGATATTTTCGTGAAAAAACCATTATTCAGGCATTAATAATTTCAATTTTAACAGTATTCTACTATTAAAATTCAAGACTTTTTCATAATTTAGAAGTAGGTTAATTATGTGAATAATTTTTCTGCCACCATACCACCGACAATTTTTATTACAATTACTCTGGAACAAATCAGTCTCAACAATTTGAGGTAGTCTGTTGTCTTTTAAGTTTTCGCATTGGCCCAAGAAGGAATACCACCAACATATTCTATCTTCTACGCTATGAAAAATTTATGTGATCTCATTGATTCATTTAATGAAGAAGAGGCAGAACTAGTCGTCAAGCATTATTTGCTGAAAAGGAACAGCTATTCTAAAAGGCTGAAGCTTTTTAATATGATCAGACTGGAAGGCATCAAAGATGACTCTATTGCGGCCAAACGCCTATACAATAAGAAACCTAATGCCGCCTTTTGTCAGCTTAAAAAGAGATTAAGAGAAGATATTCTAAACCTACTGCTGGTATTCAATTTACAACCTGAAAATCTCAATGGTTATTCAGAGGCCGAAATGCAGGCTTCCAAACAGATTATGCAAGCAAAGCTATTGATTAAAAGAGGATTGAAATCCTCTGGAATGGTATTGCTGAAGAAAGCTTTTAAGCTTGCGGGTGAATATGAGGCATTTGAGGTACAAACACTTGCTTATGAGGCTATAAGAAGCCATTCTGATGGATTGGGTGAAGCCTCTGAACTGGCAGGTCTCGAAGTGCAATTTTCAAGAAATGTAGATATTCTTTACGATTTAATCAACCTGAAGATTGATCATTCGAATGATTCGTTTTTATGTCGGGAGTATGAACCTCACCTCATTGGACTAGATCAGGATAACTGGCAAAGAAATGCGGTAATTCTCAACGAAGCTACCCGATCGGCCCGTCTGAAATTTCAGTATACAATGAAGCTTTCAAGGGAGTTTTTCAATCAGAAATTGTATCAGAAGGCTAGGGAAACTGCAGAGGAAATATTACCGTTGCTGGATCATGAAAATCAGGTGCTTACCAAAAATCAGAAAGGTAATTACTACTTCCTTTTCTCAAAGATTTTGATGCAACTCAGGTTCTTCACAGAAGCAGTTTTCTACGCAGAAAAGGCAGGGTCTTATTTCGGACAAAACAATGTGCTGAAGTCCAAAGCCTTTTTGCTAATCTGCCGAGGCTGTTTTTATAACGAGACATTAGATAATTCGCTTACGTACGTTGAACGATTAGAGGGAATGAATCAGGTCGGTGAATCACCTGATATGAATGCAGTTGCACTTTTAAAAGCCTGGTATACCTTCAGAACAGACGACTACATAGCATCCATTAAAGGACTCAATAACTGCTTTAAGTTATCAGGACGCCATTCTGAAATTGCTCTCAACGGTAAAATGCTGGAACTTATGAATTTGCTGGAAATGAAGGATTATGGGTGGTTTGATTATAAGTTGGACAGTTTTAGAAAATACCTCAGCAATTTTAGACCAATGGTCAATAGTTCGAGATATAAACTCATCTATAAGTTGTTGGGGCAGTTAAAGAAATATTACATCGAACAAACTGAAACTGATGATGGAAGATTGCTGGAGTTAATCAGGCTGCTGTCAGAAAAGGGAAAACCATATTCATGGAATCCTCTTGGGTATGAATTGTATCCAATTCAAAACTGGGCTCAATCAAAACTTGTCTAAATCAGCTGTTTAGCTTTTTTATCCTGCTAATTAGCTTACAATAAGTTTGTAATTGCAATCAGCGGATGACTGTTTCATATAATGCTGAACTCAGTGCAATATTTCTCTATCATTCTTGCCTGAAAGTAACCATAAAAATTATCTACATCTTTCAACTTCTGTTTATCGTCGATTATTGATCAATTTTCCTACAGGAAATCCAAGAATTTTAGCTGACATGTAAAAGTATTTTTTACATCAATAACTGTACAGATTCATCTAGTATAAGAATTGTCATTTCAAACAAGTTTCATATCGAAAAATACTCTGAAAATAGGTCTTTTGTTTATCAGAGAGTTAAGACAATTTTAGTTACAAATATTAATTTATACCTGTTAAAAATTAAAAGTATAATTAATACAAAGCATTGATTATCAGGGATTACATTTTAATTACACTGTAGTTTATCCTGTAAATACTGTCTCAAATCTTCCTTCTTTTTACCCAGTGATGTCCTGTATATTTAAGTAAGAATTTTAAGCCAATTACGTATTCGATCTTGGCATTTCGATCAACTTTAACACATACTTAAGTGATACATTCTGCACTGGAATTTTTGACAAACGAGCTCAATAGTTACCTCAAAAATAAGAACAACGTCATGGAGGACAAAGTTGCTTTGACCAATGTGGCGACTCAGGAAGGAAACTGGGCTATTCCTAATAATAAATTGGGGATTTCGCTAATCAACATTGAAGAGGAACGAGTCTTTAAAGAACAGCGTGCAGCATATGTGAATCGAAATGGAGAGTCTGAGCAATACAATCCGGAAATAAAGCTTAATTTATACGTCCTGATTACCTCCAATTATACCAGTGGAGAAATCAATGCGGATAATACAGAATACCTGGAAGGATTGAAACAACTATCAAATGTTATTGCTTTCTTTCAGCAAAAAAATGTCTTCAATACCTCGAACTCTCCATCTTTAGACCCTGCAATCGGCAAGTTGGTAGTGGAATTATTCTCTTATTCCTTCGAGCAACTCTACAATTTCTGGACCGTCATTGGCGCAAAGTACCTTCCGAGTATTCTATACAGGGTAAGGTTAATGAGAATTCAGGAAAAAGAAATCCTTGGCAAGCAACCAATTCTTTCAGGCTTAGATGTAACAAACTAATCAAATGGCATTATCCTACATATCGTTCTTAAAGGTGTCAAGCTCGCACAATTATTACCGATCGGGAATTCCGGGTGTCATTTCCTATTCCTTTAGTGAGGCTACAGCTAAAAAGTTGAAAAATCATCGACTGAAGTTTAACCAATATCCGGGAGGGTTTGAGTTATCCTTTCAGTCTGCGGACGGGTCTACACCGTTAGTTCCAATAGGTGAATTGAAACTGACCTTTTTAATAAAACTGGAGAACGCGCTTGAGTTTTTTAATTTCACCAATTTGTCAGGGCTAGGTGGTTTTACAGCTAAGAAGAAACTTTTTTTTCAAAATGACCCGCAAAATAGCTCTCAAATCACACCGGGTTTAATTGATTACATCAAGCCCAACCAGTTTACCTATGAAATTCCTGTTACTACCAATGATCCGGTTAATGAAACCGTTAGCCTGGAGTTGGAGCACGTTGAATCCGGTGAGATATTTCCAGTCGATGATATTCCGGCAAAAGAGGACGGAACATTCGAAACGCCGATAGATCTGGCAGGAAAACCGGAAGGGCTTTATCAGTTTAGAGCTGAAACAAGTGTCAATCAGACAATTTCAGATGAGAATATATTAATTGATCAGGAAGTATACAGACAGCAGATTTTTGGTATTGTTGAAATTCACTATAACCAAAACTCGCTGAATGCTTATGAACTGGTCTTTGAAAGGAAGTCGAACCTTTGGAATTACATTCTGGTCAACAGGACGGAAAGAACAGATTTTGACAGCCTGGAAATCAAAGATAATAGTTTAGTTAATGATCCACCTTATCAAACATATCTGTTCGAAAAACAGCAAACCGGCTTTACAGTAGGTAATAGTCCTGCTGTACGATTTCAGTCGAAGACTGCTATTCCTTTCTTCGAATTACCCAAAAAAAATATTGAACTGGTAAAGGCGGTTGGTAACAATGACCTAGTACTCATGAAAAACCTGGCCAATCCACCAACTAATCAAATCAGTAGCAATGAAAATGAATCTGATATTTATGTATTTGTATAACTATAAATTGGAAATAAGATGTTGAACCTCAAAACCCCTGGTGTATATATTCAGGAGATATCCACTCTTCCTGCATCCGTTGCGCCTGTAGCTACTGCGATACCTGCTTTCGTTGGGTATACGCAGACGAGAGAACTCAATGGCGAGACCTTAGCCGATTATCATCCTGTGAGAATTACTTCACTCCTGGAGTATGAGGAAATATTTGGTCTGCCGTTCGATGAAAATTACAATGTAGAACTGACAGATGGCTCTTCCGGTACAGAAGTTTCGTTTCATTCAAGCTATATACCTTCAAAGTATTTACTCTACTATGCAATCAGTATGTATTTTGCCAATGGTGGTGGTCCTTGTTACGTGATATCGGTGGGAGTTTACGATTATGATGCACTTGCTTCTTCTACCATTTCGAGGGATGACCTTGAAGCTGGTATCAATGCTGTGGCGCAGGAAGATGAACCAACAATCATTGTGGTGCCTGAAATATCCCAACTATCTGTAGTGGGAGAAAGGGCAGCGCTAAATAATCTAATGCTTGCTCAGTGTAATTTATTGCAGGACAGGTTTGCACTGATGGATGTTGTTCCCGAAGTTACGCCTAATGCCACTGTAAAAGTTGATGGCGATGATTTTCGAAAAGAAGTGGGTACTTCCTACCTGAAATATGGTGCGGCTTATTATCCTCCGTTGAATACCATCATTCCTAAATATTATCAGGATTTTACAGTCAATATTACAGATTCACGCTCATCAAGTGTGTTTGGAGGAGAAAGTCTTAAAACTGTGCAGTTTGGTTCCGGTGGAGCAAAGGCTGCTACTGCAACCATCACCTTTAATTCCAGGCATAAAAGTACCGATACCCAGCAAATCTCAATTGGTGGAGCAGAAAACTACACTTTTGGAACAGATGTAACAGTTGGTGCATCCCCTGCGGAAACAGCTACTAACTTTGCTGCATTTGTGGATGCTAATTCAAGTCTTGTACAGGCAGTAGCCGATGGTGCGGAAGTTTTGCTGACCGCAATTTCTACTGGAGTAACAGGAAATACGATTACGATAGCCTATGATGGCACTGCAGGCGTTAAGTTCTCGGGAAAAACTCTGGAAGGCGGTGTTTCAGGGACATTAACGGCTGATTTAGGTCTCTACAATCAGATCAGAACATTTTTAAATCAGAATACTGTAACAATTCCACCTTCTTCCTCGATCGCTGGAATCTATGCGAAAACAGACAGAGACAGAGGTGTTTGGAAAGCTCCTGCAAATGTGAGTGTTAATAACATTTCCGGTCCCAGTATTTTAGTAACTGCAGAAGAACAAGGAGATTTAAATGTAGACGCAAACACTGGAAAGTCTATCAATGTCATCAGGAATTTCACTGGTAAGGGAAGTCTCGTTTGGGGAAGTAGAACACTGGCTGGAAATGACAATGAGTGGCGTTACGTTCCAGTGCGAAGACTATTCATCTTCATCGAAGAATCCATCAAAAAGGCTACTGAACCTACTGTTTTTGAGCCTAATGATGCGAATACCTGGTCCAAACTAAAAGGACTGATCGAGAACTTTCTCACTTCTCTGTGGAGAGAAGGAGCGCTCGCAGGAGCAGCGCCACAAGATTCATTTTTTGTGAGAATCGGATTGGGAGAGACCATGACTCCAGTAGATATCCTGGAAGGTAGATTGAACATAGAAATAGGTCTGGCGGCTGTAAGACCGGCGGAATTCATCATCCTGAAATTTTCGCATAAGCTTCAGGAATCTTAATAGTCAGAAGAAGTCAAAAATATTAATATAAATTATCATGAGTGATTTTAGAACACCAGGAGTATATATCCAGGAAATCTCCACACTGCCTGCATCAATTGCAGCTGTGGAAACAGCTATTCCTGCATTCATTGGTTACACTGAGTATGCCGGTGGAGAGGGATCTGCCAGGCTGCTTAATACCCCTACGAGGATTACCTCCATGCTGGAATATATCCAATTATTCGGAGGACCAAAAGGAGAACCTTTTAGTGTGGAAATTGAGGATACTTACACTGGTCAGACTACAAATAATTTTGAAAGCCGCGCCATTAAAGTAAAACTGGACAAGTCTTCACTGAGTGCTTTTAAGCTGTTTTACAGTTTGCAAATGTTCTTTGCAAACGGCGGAGGTCCATGCTATATCGTTTCTGTGGGAGACTACGATGATACCGTGATTCCTGGCGCTCAGTCACCAGCTTCGGGTATTTTGGGTGGTCTAAAGGCATTGGAAAAAGCCGATGAGCCAACCTTATTGGTATTTCCCGATCAACTGGATATTGCATCTTACAAAACCATTTACGATCAGGCATTGGCCCATTGTGCCAAATTGCAAGACAGATTTACCATTATGGATATCAAAGAAGAAACGGGTGTGCCAGACGATGATGCCAGCGCTTTCAGAGATAATGGTATCGGCATTAATAATCTTAAGTATGGTGCCGTATACTACCCTGGACTTAGAACAAGCTTGAACTACGGATTTGATGAGACTGCCGTTGGTATCACACAAACTGCTGTGAAAGATGCTGCCGCTCCTGCGTTACCATCAGAAGCCACTCAGTTCAATGGAAAGAACCTCAGTGAGCCTGTTTCTGACGATGGTGTCAAAGAGGTGGATCCGAATTTGTTCCGATCCATTCTTGTAGAAATCAATAAATATTTTGTTGATCTGAAACCGTCAGGTGCTATGGCTGGTATTTATGCGCTGGTTGATAGTCAGAGAGGTGTTTGGAAAGCTCCGGCAAATGTAAGTGTAGGATCGGTAATTGCTCCGGCATTTAAAGTGACTGCAGAGCAACAGGGACCATTGAATGTAGATTCTACCTCGGGTAAATCTATCAATGTCATCAGAAACTTTACTGGTAAGGGGACGCTCGTTTGGGGAGCTAGAACGCTTGCAGGAAATGACAATGAATGGCGTTATGTACCTGTGAGAAGGTTATACATTTTTGTGGAGGAATCAATCAAAAAAGCTACTGAATTTGTGGTTTTCGAACCCAATGATGCCAATACCTGGCTAAGGGTAAAAACAATGATCGAAAACTTCCTGGCCGGACTTTGGCGAGATGGTGCACTGGCGGGAGCATCAACTTCTGATGCGTTTTTTGTCAATGTAGGGCTCGGTCAAACTATGACAGCTCAGGATATTCTCGAAGGTAGAATGAATGTCGAAATTGGGCTTGCTGCTGTAAGGCCGGCGGAATTCATCATCCTTAAATTCTCTCACAAACTTCAGGAATCGTAAGTTCTGAAGCCTTGATAGGAAATCAATAAACAAGCACATAAAATATTAAATCAATAATACTTTAAATCATACAATTATGGCAATTGCATATCCAGTATCGGTATTTCATTTCCAGGTAGAATGGGGAGGTACCAGAATCGGTTTTACAGAAGTATCGGGCCTAACAGTTGAATTACAAGCAATAGATTACAGAGAAGGTAGTGCTCCGGAATATCAGGTAACCAAAATGCCGGGTATACCTCAATACTCAAATATTACACTGAAAAGGGGGATTTTCAGAGCAGATAATGAATTCTATCAGTGGTTGAATACTGTGAGAATGAATAACATCGAAAGAAGAGATATCACAGTCTTTTTGCTCAATGAAGAACATGTTCCGATCGTAACCTGGAAAATAAAGGATGCCTGGCCATGTAAGGTGGAAGGGCCTACTTTAAACTCTACAGGAAATGAAGTGGCAGTTGAGTCTATCGAACTATGTCACGAAGGCCTGACAATGGAATTCGCATAAGCATATGGCCAATTATTATCCACCTACCGGTTTTCTTTTTCTGGTCAGTTTTGATGAGAGCATTAAGACGAAATATCCTGGGATTTCTGATATTGGGTTCCAGGAGGTTTCAGGCCTCAGTTCTGAAATTGGCATGGAAGAATATCGGGAAGGAGGAGAGAACAGGTTCGCGCATAGACTTCCAAACCCTGCTTCCTATTCTAACATTGTATTGAAAAGAGGTATGCTCATTGGTTCATCCTTGCTGAATTGGTATAAAGATTCGGTTGAGAACTTCTTGTTTACGCCTTACGACCTCAATATCATTTTATTAAATGAAAACCGGGTGCCATTGCAGGCATGGAATGTCATCAGTGCCTATCCGGTCAAATGGGATGTCTCCGGACTCAATGCCATGGATTCCCAGGTGATGATTGATTCGGTAGAATTGAGATTTCAATATTTCAGGCAAATAAACCCATAACTAAGATATGATCGAGTTAGGTTTTAAATCAATTGATTTTTAACCTGACGATAGTCAAATTTTGAGGTAATGATGTAATCGTAATGATGAATTAATCGACAAAAGTCGACTCATGATTCATTTCAAAAAAAGCACATTAAGTATTCGTGACAGCATTCAATTAGCAAAAAGATGGCAATAGAAATAAAAGAGCTTGTCGTACGGGCAATTGTAAATTCCAAAAGCGAAAATCAGAATCAGAATAGTCCGATTCAGTCTAATGGAACAGATAATTCTATGCTGTCTTACCTGGAGAGTCTGATGAAAAGTATGGACAATAAAAACGAAAGATAGATGGCAATTTCATTTACCAAGGTTAATAATCCAAAAGATGGATTGGATAAACTTCGGATCGATATTTTCGAAGATGAAAATTCTCGGACTCCTGACAGAGGCTATTTGGTGATGTATAATCCCACTGGTTTTTCGCAGGAGTTTAAAAATGTTTATGATCAGCCTAAAGTAAGTGGAAATCAGGAGGTAAATATTTTCAAACATCTGGAAGCGCCAACCCTCGATATCGAGCTTTTGTTTGATGCGACGGGTGCATCCATTAGCAAACCTTCCAAAGCTTCATTTAGCGGTGGAGGAACTGTGAAAGATCTCACTGAGATGGTTAGAGGAGAAAACACCTACGACGCTATCAATATCTTTTTGAATGACTTGAATTCCATTGCTGGGAATACCCACAAACCCGGAATAGTTCAGGTATCATGGGGACATTTCATTTTTAGAGGTGTGCTGGAGGTTGCGAAGGTGAACCATACGCTTTTTAAGTCTAATGGAGTACCTATCAGAAGTAAGGTCAACTGTACTTTTAGAACTCAAAAATCTCTAAAGGAGCAAAATGCGGAAACGAAGCGAAATTCTCCTGATCTAACAAGATTTCGACTAGTGAAAGGAGAGGATACAATTAACCTTATTGCTCACGATATCTATAAAGATCCGGGTTTGTACCTGGAGCTTGCCAGGGTCAACAGACTCAATAATTTTAGATCGCTGAAAAATGGATCCACTTTAAGATTACCACCAGTTCAAAAATAATCAGATGAGTAACAGAGTATTGCCACCGGGATTTGAAGAATCAGATTTATCTACATTCAAAATATTTGTAGATGGGTCAGATATTGGAGGAGAGTATGGTCTGCTATCGATCTTTATTTCAAAAAGCGTCAACAAAATTGCCACCGCTCAGCTAATCCTAACTGACGGTGATGTGGCTGAAGCAACTTTCAAAGTCAGCAGCGAGCCAGTTTTTTTACCAGGTAAGGAGGTTGAAATCAAGCTCGGATACAATAACACCGAAGATACTGTCTTTAAAGGGATTGTGATTAAGCACGGTATTAAAACCAAGCCTGACAAGCCCTCATTGCTGATGCTCGAGCTCAAGGATGCTGCTGTAAAAATGACGGTAGGGCGCAAAAATAAGTACTTCGAGGAGGCCAAAGACAGTGAGGTGATTGAAGAGATCACGGGCCCATATGGATTGGAATCTGATTTCACAGCTACTGATACCGTGCATGCTAAAATGGTACAATACTTTGTCACTGACTGGGATTTTGTGGTTTCCAGAGCAGAAGCAAATGGTCATTTGGTGCTGGTGGATGATGGTAAAATCTCTACTATCAAACCTGAGATTAAAGAAGCAGCTATTGAGCTGGCTTACGGTCACAACATTCTGGAATTTGAAGCAGATATGGATGCAAGAGATCAGTTTGCATCATCATTAAGCAAATCCTGGGATTTTGCAGGACAGGCGCTGTTGGAGGAAGAGGGCACTGACCCCGGGCTTGATGATCATGGTAATTTTACCGCCAAAGAATTGTCTGATGTTGTGGGACTGGAGTCTTATATACAACAGCATACCGGTAAAGTATCTGATAAAGAATTAAAGGCATGGTCTGATGCGAAACTTGTTCGAAGCAGATTAGCCAAGATCAAAGGAAATGTGAAAACAATTGGTTTTAAAGACCTGAAGCCCGGAGATACAGTTGCTTTTACTGGTTTTGGTGATCGGTTCAATGGGAAAGCTTTTGTATCGTCTGTGGTTCACTCCTTTACTTCCGACTCTACCTGGTATACGAATATATTTTTTGGTCTGGATCAGAATTGGTTTCATAAAAACTTTACGGATTTACTGGAGTCGCCTGCATCTGGCCTGGTACCCGCTATTAGTGGTTTGCAGAATGGGATCGTCACCAATATTCATGAAGATCCAGATGGAGAATTTAGGGTGAAAGTCAGGATTCCGGTCATCGATGCGCAGGATGAAGGTGTGTGGGCAAGGGTAACAACTTTGGATGCTGGTGCAGACAGAGGCTTTTTCTGGAGACCCGAAGTGGAAGATGAAGTAATCGTAGGGTTTCTGAATGACGACCCGAGAGACCCGGTTGTACTAGGTACTGTGCACAGTAGCTCAAAGGCTTCACCAATTAGTGCCACAGAAGAAAATAGTGAAAAGGGAATCGTCACGAAAAGTGGGATGAGATTCATTTTTGACGATGAGCTGATCAGTGTGACGATTGAAACGCCAAAAGGGAATGTGATCAGCCTAAGCGAGGAAGATGGGGAGATAGGTATCGCTGATGAAAATGGCAATGTAATGACGATGAATGCGGATGGTATAACAATCGAAAGCGCTAAGGATTTGATCCTGAAAGCTGGAGGTGATGTGACCATCGAAGGTACCAATATGACCAATAAGGCAGCTTCGAAATTTTCTGCCGATGGAGGTAGCGGTGCTGAACTGACATCAGGCGGACAAGCTGTGATAAAAGGAGCTTTAGTTGCCATCAATTAATGATTTTTGAAAAAATTAAATAGACTGAATTATGCCACCGGCCGCAAGAGTATTAGATGTAACTAATCATGGGGGAACGATTACGGGACCCGGAGAACCAACAGTTTTGATAGGAGGGATGCCAGCCTGCGTGATGGGTGATAATCACGTTTGTTCATTGCCGCCAAATGTGCATCAACCGACAGTTAGCCCCTTTCCGGTTGGAAGTACCACTGTATTGATTGGTGGTAAACCTGCCATCAGGGTAGGAGATACTTGTATATGTGGTGCGGCAGCCGCTGTAGGAGAACCTACTGTAATGATTGGCTAAGTCATTGGGTTGAGTTTACAAATTGAAATAAGGTAATATAAACAGATATTGTTGATGGAAGATAACAATTCATTTTCAGACTTTGCTCAATATCTGTCTCATTTTCAACCATCCCAACTGTTGCTGAATTTTCGCTGAATGATACTGGGAAACCCCAGCCGCTGTAGGAGAACCTACTGTAATGATTGGCTAAGTCATTGGGTTGAGTTTACAAATTGAAATAAGGTAATAT
>JBCBHL010000235.1:0-11891 GCA_038525605.1 Bacteroidota bacterium | reverse complement strand
GGGGGCTAACCTTTTTGACCAAGTCTAAAATGAAGCTTTAAATGGCATAAAGCTAGTTTTTATGACTGAAAAAAATTTAACCGGACACTAATGATTCATAATGATGAGTTAAATTTCAAAAATTCAGCTAATACTTCAATTGAAAATATGCATCATAAATCTGTCGTGATAACTTTTAATCAAAGAGCCTCTGAAAATAGAAGATTTAACCTCTTTGCTTTATTCCGATATCATCACAAAACTCCAACTGAGTACCGCCGCAATCGGTTTCTCCAGTGTTACATTTTTCTGCTTTTGTACAAGCAAAAGTAATTTTGATTCCACCTCTGATGGTTGACACTTTAGCTTTGTCCTGCTCCGTGATAAAGCTTTTTACTTTTAGTTCGTCTAGTTTTAGTGTTTTCTTTTTCAATGTAATTTGATTTAATAAATAAAAATTAAACTATATCTGTCTATTGCCAAATGTGAAAAAGGTAAACATATCCCATCTACTGGATCAGAACTTAAAAATAAATCACGATTTAATGCAAGAAATACCAGCCTCTGCAAGTAACTCAGTAAGTTTATAATTGATAATGCTTGTTGCTGATGGCTCTGTTTATTCGATCGTCAGGTTTTGCTGTTCCACAATAAACTCAAAGGCTAATTCTTCTAGCCGTTTTCCATTTAATGTTGCGTTAAAGTCTCCATGTCCCACACCTACAAGAGTGTCAAGTTGCATGGTTACTCCTATGGATTCATATATTTCTTTTAATTCTAAAGCACTTGAAAATGGAACAGTAAAATCTGAAGTACCATGAGCTTTATACAAAGCAGGGTCATTGCCATCGAAAAGGTTCCTACCATAAATCTGCTCAAATGCATCTGTTACTGACTGGCCTCCCCAAAAATCAACAATCGTCTGTACTTCATATGTTTGTTCTATGTTCGTTGTAGACAATGTTGGGTCTTGAGCGCCGCTAATTTCTGTTGTAAAATCACCTAATTCGGATATTACAATTCCTTTGGCAGTGTTTGCTCCTGCAGAAGCACCTCCGACTGTAATGTAATCCGTATTTATTTTATAGGTTTCTTTATTGGCAACTAACCATCTTAGTGCCGCTTTCGCATCTCTTTGCGCAGGATACATAGCGTTAAATGATGCTTTATCTTCATCAGATACAGGTAACGATGATGCAAAGTTTGCCCATTCATTTGGAACTGTTCCCCGATCGCCTAGCAACCGATAATCGATTGAAGCAAATACCCAACCTCTAGCGCTATAGAACTGCGCAATATTTGTAATTGCTGCTTGTTGTTTAGAACCATTTTCAAAAGCGCCTCCATGAATAAACATAAATAGTGGTCTGTTTTCAATATCATTGGCAGGTGTGTATATATCTAGTTTCAAAGGTACTGTTGTAGCGTTGGTACTATTTAAACTTTCATGGCTTAGCCCTTCAGCGTATATCACATCTTCTTCAAAATTCACCTGGTATGTGGCAGTCTGTTTTACACTCGGTATGGTAGCGTCATGGGTTGTAAAAGAATCCTCCTCTTCACTACATGCGACAAATAAGAAAATGTAAATAACAAAGGGGAGAATTGTATTTTTCATAGTTTTAAGATTGCTTTTGTCCTTAGACTGTTTAGAGGACTGAAGGTTTAATGTATACTATGATCAAAGTGCAGATACGCTCAGTAAGCTGATCTCTTGTTTAAATTAGTTTTATAATCTATCCTTTCTTGAAAATCCATTTTGCAAAAAGTTTGGTAACATTCGGCATGATAATGTAAGTCATTAGCGATACCAATGTCATTGAGACAATCAGCATTCTCAGGAACAGTGGAAAGGTAGGAAACATCAGTGTTGCCACTGTACTGAGCGTTAACACAGCAGGATAAATCACCATCCAGGTCAGAAATGCCATTTTCCACTTTTTGGGGGATACAGGAGTTTTCCTCTCAGGTACTGTAAACCAAAATTCTATTCCTTCCTCGTATCGAATGGTACTTTCTTTATAAGTATATGCTTTTAGTGCCTTAAACCATTCGTTGCGTGATTCTGAATTGGCCCAGACCTTATAATTTGGCTCTGTATCAAAACGAATCAATAAAATATATTCCTGCTCGGGCTCGTTAGCGGTTTTTATAATTTCACTGCTCTGATAACCTTCATAGACACTAGCCTTCTGAATGACCCTTTTTAACCCTTCTTCGAATAACTTTTCAGCTCCTGCCTTTATGAAGTGGGAAACAACAACGGTAAATTGATTTTTCATTTAATTTCAGTGAAAAATAGAAGATAGCTCCTGAGAACCAGCAACTATCTTTTCTAACAAAACTGCGCCAGATATCAATTTAGTTTTTTAAGCAACAACTCAGCAACCAATTCTGCTGATGCAGGATTCTGTCCGGTGATGATCAATCCATCTTCCAATGCATAAGCTCCCCAATCAGGTCCTTTGGAATAAATCCCACCACTTTCTTTCAGCATGTCCTCTACAGAGAAAGGTACAATTTCTGTAAAATCAACAGCTGCTTCTTCTGAGTTAGAATAGGCAGTCACCTTCTTTCCTGCAATCAGGGAGTTACCATCGGCATCTTTGGTATTTTTAAAAATAGCCGGAGCGTGGCAAACGGATGCTACAGGCTTGTCCTTGTTGTAAAAGGACTCTATCAGGTTTATTGAGGTTGAATTATCCGCTAAGTCCCACATTGGGCCATACCCACCACTGTAAAAAATAGCATCAAAATCATCCTGATTGACGGACGCTAACTTGACTGTTTTAGCCAATATTGCCTGTGTTTCTCCATCATTGGTAAACCTTTTGGTAAATTCAGTTTGAAAATCAGGGAGTTCACTTTTAGGATCAATAGGAGGTAAACCACCTTTTGGAGAAGCCAAGGTTACTTCTACGCCCTTATCTACTAAATAATAATAAGGGTCTGCAAATTCGGCAAGCCAAAATCCGGTTTTTTGACCCGTGTCACCTAGTTCCTCGTGACTGGTAAGTACAAGTAAAATTTTCATAGTTTTTTCTTTTTTAAGATTTAATTCTCGTTTGGATTCGGTGCTTCCTTCTGAATTGCCAGCACACGAAAACATGAACAGTACGCTCAAAAGAGCTATAAATGTGTTTCTCATATCAACTACGTTTTCGATTTGATACAAACCTAGTTGCAAGAACTATCTTAAAAATTGATCTATGGTAAGAAAGAAATTATCGTGTCATTTCCTTTCTGATTCTACTTAAACTTTCTGTGGTTATGCCCAGGTAAGATGCGATGTGATAATTTTTTACCTGTTGCTCTATATCGGGGTATCTCTCAATGAAAGAAAGGTAACGGTGTTTTGCTGAAAGCGCCAGATTTTCAAGGGTTCTTTTGTGAAAGGCCTCCATTCGTCTTTCCAGCTTCTTCCGAAAGTATGTCTCTAAGGCCGGTAATTCAAGATACAACTCTTCCATTCTTTCTCTTGACAAGCGATAGAGAGTCGCATTTTGAATGCATTCAATGTTCATCGTGGCTTTACCTCTTGAAAATATAGCGGTATAGTCGCTTATCCACCAGTCTTTTATTCCAAACTGTAGCGTGTGATCTCTACCTGATTCATCAATGAAAAAAGTCCTCAGACAACCATCAAAAACATAGTATGTATTAGAAACGATCTGTCCTGCTCTGAGTAGGTATTCCCCTTTTTTAAGGTGTATTGTTGTTAGTGAGTCGCTTAATGTTCTAAGTTCTTGTGCCGAAAAACCAAATTCCTTGAATAGTTCGTTTAATTGCAGGTCTTTCATCTGATGTCAATTACTCAAAACGTTAAATACCAGTGATTATTTACCTGGTTGGCTAAATATTGATTTAAATAACTGTAAAATAATCAACTGTAATAAATAATCACAAATGAATTCTGCATATCTCCTCCAATAATAAAACAGCATAAAACTTTCCTCAACCACAATATCTAAAAATGGATATTTTGCGATTGTCATGGTAGAATTTAAGCAAATGATCGTTTTTCAATTAAAAGGATGCGATCGTGGAAATCGAAAAAGAATCCGTCGGGCAAATCAAAAACATAAACCGCTCAGCCAATGCATAAATCAGCAAAAAAATAAGCCACTATGACGTGGCTTATCAACCGGCGTATAACCGATTTTTACTAAATATCTTAATCAACTCATTACAGATTATCACAGGAAAATAACTCCCTATGATCAATTGTCAGGATTAACTGATCTAAATCATACCAGTCTGCAATCAGTCAAAGTAATTATTTGATCACTTTTGCTGCTTTCTGTAGTCGTTTAGTTTTTTCACTCCGTAAATGCCTCCGGCTGCCAGCAACAGACTCAACCCTCCGTCAATGGGAGTGGCTGGTGGCGCTCCCTGTGCCATGGCAGTCAACGGAACTAAATTCACCAACAGGGTAATTCCGACTAATGTTATAAAAAATCTCTTCATTTTCTTCTTTTTAATAATCTTGTTTTGAGTATCGCCAGACTCATAGTCTGATACACTATCAGTCTGGCGATTACATTATTCTATTATCGCTATTTGATCATTACTTTCTCTCTCCAGACACCTTTCTCCGTGACTACCGTCAACAGATAAACATTCGTTGGCAACTTAGATACTCCTGTACTCCAACGACTGTTACTGATTTCTGTGCTCTGATTCAGTAATTCTCTACCATTCAGATCATGCAGAATAAATGTACCTTCACGGAAATCACCGGTTTTGAAGACTACAAATAATTCGTCCTGATCAGTATAGCTATAAATCTCATTTCTCAGATCATCATCCAAATCGGTAGTTGTTTCAGGGAACACCTGAAGCAAGAACCTGCTATCATCACGTCCTTTGGTCGCATTGAAAGTATAACCTCCCTGACGTAAGTCTACAATGGTTCCTGTTGCCAGATCTTTCAGGAAAACAACAGCAAAACTCTCCGTTGATTCAACCTGATTGATAGAAATGCTAAACTCTCCATCCTGCGATGCAATGAAGCCCATTGGAATTTCATTTGAATAACCTGCTGAAAGTCCCTGAATCGCATAGGCTCTGTCCGACAACAGTGAATAGAATCCTAAGTTTCCTTCCGACAGGAGTGGCGCATCATATTCAGAGTCCAGCCCATCGGAAGCGTTATCAGCAAATCCTACGATGGTCGCTTTTTTATCGAAACCATCATCGAGAATCAGCTTCAACGGCATCACATTTAAATCATCACTTCTAAAGAAGCCACCATCACTGTTACTACTGCCAATCATTGCAGGATCGAAGGTGATAGTCGTCATCGCTGTCGCCTGAACAAAGAATCCCTGACCACTGCGAATATTACCATCCCATTTGCTCAATCCATTGTTTCTGCTATCGGTATTACCCATCGCATTCACAACCAAATAATCTGCATTGTCGCCTCTGCCCGTTTCAGAATTGTCATCATCCCACAGGTAAATGCTGCCGCTAATGGAAGCCCCGCTGTTACCAGTCATGAAACTGCTGTAGCTTACAGAATGTGTATATGGATTCGATACCAGGTTAAATCCTTCAAAAGGAGTTTCATCGACAGGCGCATGATCCGTGAAAGACAAATCAACAGCTACAACTCCGAAATTCGGTGTTCCGCTAAATTCGATCAGACCATTTAAATCGCCGGTAAATGCACTGAAATAACCCTGACCGATTGCCATTTCCGTTTGTGAAAGAGCTCCTGGCGTCTTAAATCTGTCCAGTCCTTCGGTACCGCTAGGGTCATAAAGCTCTGATTCATCATAACCATAAACCAATGCATTACTACCAAGCTGAGCAAATCCTGCATTTTGTACAGGTGATCCAACGATACTGTATCTACCTGTATTGTTATCAAAGGTAGTAGTTCTGTCGATCTGATAACCGGTACCCGTAACCTGTGCTGAAGGTATTGTTGCCGGCACCAACGAACTACCCGAAGTAACGTGCAATAAGCCATCACTATTGAGGTCACCTTCTACGATCAGTGTCTCCAGATTATCCACCATTAGCGTATTACCAGCAGTTACATTGAGTTCGCTCGCTGAGAATATCCCACTATTTGATACTGTATAATTACCATCTATTCTTACCTTGTCGCCTGCAATCACTGATGGAATACCAGCATTATTCCAGGCTGCTCCATTCCAGATGAATAACTTATCAACTGTCAGTACCTGTGCGACGTTAACAGCAGCTTCATAATCATCATTTCCAGCTTGAGAAGCAGTAATAGTAGTATTTCCAAAGCTACCTATTGTAACGGTATTGCCTGAAACAGAAGCTACTAATGGATCTGAACTGGTAAAGGTCACTGCATTACCTGAGGCACCACCGGAAGCAACTAAATCAAACGATGGATCACCCTGCGTTACATTTGAAAGTGCTGCAAAAGTAATCACCTGTTCTGCCTTATTCACCGTCAGGGATTGAACAACATCAGCTGCTGCATTGTAATTTGCGTCTCCACCCTGAGAAGCAGTAATATTTGTAGTACCTGCCCCAACAATGATAACTGTACTACCATTGATAGTTGCCACCGTCTCATCAGAACTGACGTAGATTAATCCCAAACCTGAACTTGTCGTAGCAGTCAGATTGAATGGCGCATCTCCGAATGTTACATCCGCTAAAGCATCGAAAGTGATGGTTTGATCAGATTTATTGACGTTAATGGATTGCACTACATCCGTTGCTGCATTGTAATCATCATTTCCGGCTTGAGATGCTGTGATATTTGCTGTACCAGCTCCAACAACAGTCACCGTACCACCACTGATAGTAACCACCGTTTCATCGGAACTAACATAAGTAAGCCCTAAACCAGAACTTGCTGTACCTGTAAGGGCAAAAGGCGCATCTCCAAACGTCACATCTGCCAAAGCACCGAACGTGATCGTCTGATTTGCCTTATTCACTGTCAGCGATTGCACCACGTTAGTAGCTGCATTGTAATCATCATCACCTGCTTGTGAAGCTGTAATATTAGCTGTTCCGGCTCCAACAATCGTTACTGTACTACCACTGATCGTTACAACGGTCTCATCAGAACTGGTATAGGTAATACCAAGTCCGGAATCAGTCGTACCAGTCAAATCGAAAGGAGCATCTCCAAATGTCACAGCTGTCAAAGCACCGAAAGTGATCGTCTGATCTGCTTTATTGACGGTTAAGGTTTGTTCGATTTCCGGAGCAGCATTATAATTACTATTTCCCGATTGGTTCGCAAAAATAGTAGTTGTTCCTGCACCAACGATCACAATATTTCCAGCATCTACAAAGGCCACAGTTGGATCATCACTTTCATAGTCTACAGCGAGCCCTGAACTGGCAGTGCCCGTAAGTGCAATTGGAGCATCTCCAAATGTTGCATCTGCCAAAGCACCAAAGGTGATCGTCTGATTCGCTTTATTCACTGTCAGCGACTGTACTACGTTAGTTGCTGCATTGTAATCATCATCTCCATTCTGCGAAGCAGTAATATTAGCTGTTCCAGCTCCAACAATGGTGACTGTGCTACCACTGATAGTCACAACGTTTTCATTCGAACTTGTATAGGTGACTCCCAATCCGGAACTGGCAGTGCCTGTCAGTGCGAAAGGTGCATCTCCGAAAGTCACTGCTGCTAAAGCGCCAAAGGTAATCGTCTGGTTTGCCTTATTCACCGTTAGGGATTGTACCACATCTGTAGCGGCATTGTAATCATCGTTTCCTGCCTGCGATGCAGTAATATTGACTGTTCCTGCTCCAACGATTGTTACTGTGCTTCCGCTGATGGTAACTACTGTTTCATCAGAACTGGCATATGTTACTCCTAGTCCTGAGCTTGCCGTAGCAGTCAGGTCGAAAGGCGCATCGCCGAACGTAACTGCTGCCAGAGCACCAAAGGTAATCGTCTGGTTAGCACTGTTCACAGTGAGAACCTGTACGACATTGGTTGCTGCATTATAATCATCATTTCCAGCTTGTGAAGCAGTAATATTAGCTATTCCTGCTCCTACTATGGTGACAGTACTACCGCTAACAGTAGCAACCGTTTCATCTGAGCTAGTATACGTTATTCCCAGTCCTGAGCTTGCCGTGGCAGTCAGGTCGAAAGGAGCATCTCCGAATGTCACAGCTGCCAAAGCACCAAAGGTGATCGTCTGATCTGCTTTGTCTACAGTTATTGACTGCACCACATCAGTGGCGGCATTGTAAACAGCGGTACCGGCCTGAGAAGCAGTGATATTCGCTGTTCCCGCACCGACAATGGTCACTGTGCTGCCACTAATCATTACAACTTTCTCATCAGAACTTGTATAGGTAATACCGAGTCCGGAATCTGAAGTAGCAGTCAGGTCAAAGGGCGCATCTCCAAAAGTCACATTTGCTAAAGCTCCAAAAGTAATTGCCTGATCTCTCTTTGAAATAGTTACCTGTGCCGTAGCTGTTCTTGTATTACCTGATGCATCAGTGATCTCTAATTCTACGGTATTGACTCCTACATCAGTAGAGTCATAGTTGGTTTTACTCAACGTTCTGGTTGAAATACTACAGTTATCCGTGCTACCATTGTCGATATCATCTACGGTAATGGAGGCAAACCCGGCCGCATCCAGTATGAGCGAAACATCCTGAGCAATTGCGGTAGGTCTTACACTGTCAACAACCGTAATCGTTGCATTGCCACTTCCGCGATTTCCCACCGCGTCAAATGCTGTTAAAATAACGTCGTTTTCACCCACATCGGCACAAGCAAAAGAAGATGCACTTATGAAAAGGCTATTGATACCCACATTGTCAGTACTTCCCCCATCTACATCTGCCGCTGTGATACTTGCTGTACCTGCTGAATTCAAATAAACAGTCAAATCTTGTGTGACTACTGTAGGTTTGGTAATATCAACAATAGCAAACTCTCTCGAATAAATACCGTACCCACTTCCATCCCGGGCCGTATCAGACGCATATAAGCCGTCCTGCCAGGTACCAATTAATGGTCCATTGTCAGTATTGAACGCTATCGAAGCGCTCATTTGATAATCATCTGTGGTGGAATTGAGTTGCATATTGTTAACAATCAGGGTTCCTTCATCATCGAATACATTCAGAAAGACTCCAGCCTTATCGCCATCTTTGTCAAAATCCGTGTAAGAGAAAACCATTGCTCCGGCGTCAGTCATACCAACATCTACCTGATTTTGAGCGTTTGCTCTGGCAGCATTTACTCTGAATTCACTCAGAGCAACACTTCCGCTATTATCGTATTTGGTAGCAAAAACGTCCGTGATATTTGTTTCGGAAATATACTGAGACCAGGTAATTACAAACTCATCTGCGCTGCTGGTAGCAATAGCGGGGTTAGCCTTGCTGAGAGTAGAATCCGAAGAAACGCCAAATGCATCTGCAACGGCAACTCCGGCACTAGTCATTTCTCTGGCTACAATGAAGCTTTGTCCTGATGTGTTGATTGCCTGCCATGCCACAATAAAGCTACCATCAGCTTTAGTTGCTACATCCGGATACAGGTGTGAGACACCCACATCATTGGCACTGATTTGAAACTCATTACCAACTAGTGCGCCTGTAGAGTTGATCAATCTTCCGTATATCTGGCCTTCGCTTTCCCATACCACAACGTAGGAATCGCTATTGGTAACAGCTACTGCAGGATGTCTCTGATTACCAGCAGTCGTCTGATTGAGTATCAGATCGCTAATGTTTCTGGTACCATTTATAGTCAGCATAGAGAAGTAAATCCCCCATCCGTCAGTGTCTGCCACTTCATCCTGATAGACCACTACGAAATCACCATCAGAGGCCATTGCCGCATCCGGGTTTAGCTGAGACCCGACGGTCTGACCGTTGTTGATAATTGTTTCACTAACAGGATTTGTTCCTGCACCCAGGTCAAAAGTGCTTGCATAAACACCCCAACCATCTCCATCCTGTGCCCATGACTGCCAGGTAATCACATATTGTTCCGCGCTGTTCATAGAAATAGCGGGTACTCTTTGTGATTCGGCTGTCGTCACATTGATGGCAGTCTCACCGCCGGAGGCAGTTACCTGTGCATTCAATGTGAGGGACAATCCTACTAACCCGCTTATCAGCAATAAGCGAATAGCAGTAAAATCTTTGAACCTCATCTGTATCTTCATCAGATTAATGATCATTGATTAGAAGAGATTTTTGTCGTCTGCTGTCCAGACATCACCTCATTGATCTGATCACCTTCCAACATTTGTAGTCTTTTCAGAATCAGGTTTATTTGTTTTTGCTGATCACTCAATGCAGTAATTTCAAGTTCTTTTTCCTGAAGTAACTGATCTTTTGTCTCCAGCATTTGCTCAAGCTTCTTCACTTTTGCATCCAATTCCTGAACTGCCTGCACCAACGGTGCTACAAACTCTGCATATCTGATTCCGTACATATCGGTATCTGTGTTCTCAGGAACTTTCACACCACTGAAATCATAGTTTAACTGATTTGCAGCCTTTTCTACTTCCTGAGCAATGAATCCGGTGTAGACTACTTCTTTTTTATCATCAAAGTTTAAAGAGCTGTTCTCTCCTCTGTGTGAAGCTATTTTTTCAGGATCATATTTATAGGTTACCGGTCTTAAAGTATTGATAAAATCCAAACCAGGTACGTTTTCTTTTACATCATCTTTGAATCTACCGTCTGATAAAGCTGTCCAGTTGACAGTACCTCCAATGTTGGTAGTAGCAGCATTTCCCAGGTAAACCTCATTGCTGGTAGTCACAGAAGTTCCATATCCGATGGCAACAGAGTTTTCTGCAGTTACACTACTTTCAGCTCCCAGCGCAATACCCTGATCTCCTGCTGTAGAAGCTAATGATCCGATGGCAATACCATTGAGGTTGCTGATTGATACCTTATTTCCAATTCCCACCACATTACGCTGCGAAATACTCGACTGGTTTCCTATTACTACAGAAGAATCCGAAGCATCAGTAGTAGCAAACTGGTAACCCATTCCGATAGTACCTACCGCGTTCTGCATATCTCCTTCATTTCCGATTCCAATGGCGTATTGCCCTTCATTATAAGAAAAGTAACCCATTGTGATGACGTCATTTTGTGCAGCAATGGCTGCTGCCCCAAAGAAAGTTGTTCTGTTTCTGTTGGTGTTACCAGCAAAATCCACCCCTGACTGTGCTCTTCCGTATCCTGAAAATGCACCAAATCCGGCATTATCCTGACCTTCCCTGTTTGATGCACCGGAAAGGTGACCGACGTAAGTATTTCGATTGGCATTGGTAGTACTATTTGTTCTGTTGTTGTCCCATCCGGACATCGAACCCACAAAGGTGTTATAGTCTGCCCATTCTGTAGCAACCCCCGCTGCAGCACCAATCATTGTATTGTATATACCATCTCCAATATCAATTGCTGATGAATCTCCTATCGAAGTATTGTGGTGGCCATCATCTACATCGGACATGGCTTCCGATCCTACTGCCACGTTTCTGTAACCAACGTCTGCACTGATTCCGGCCTCATTTCCTACAAAGACGTTCTTGTAACCAGTGGTGTTGCTAAAACCGGCATCTTCACCAATAAAGGTATTTTCATAACCGGTGGTGTTCAATGTCCCTGATTCTTCTCCAAAGAAAGCATTGTCATAACCAGTGGTGTTGTTTTCTCCGGATTCAGTTCCCATAAAGGTGTTGTCACCACCGTTTCTGTTTAATCTTCCGGCTTGAGCTCCGACAAAAGTATTGTCAAATCCTGTGGTGTTGGTGTAACCAGCCTGGTAACCAATGGCTACCAATTCACTGGTAGTAACGCTTCTTCCTGCCTGATAACCTACTACGGTAATTTGACTTCCGGAGATTTTAACACAGCCTATGGAGACAGCACCATGTCTTATACAACTTCCGGAAGTC
>JBCBHL010000234.1:0-11954 GCA_038525605.1 Bacteroidota bacterium | reverse complement strand
ATAGTGAATTCAATAGGTAAGTTCAAAGTTGCAATTATACCGGACCGATCGTTCGTAAGAGAACCTAGAAATCTACAAAAATCCAGGAAAATAAACGCATATTACAAATAAGCTAACAACAAAAATCAATGATACATATCGCCCCAATATACATGGCTCTCTAGTGAGGTAATAGATTTCTATGTCTATTGTTAAAAAGATTACGCTTCAATGGTCAGTCAAAAAGCTGTAATTGTATAGAGAAAACACTAATCTAAAAATAATGAACGGCTTAACTTAATAGCATTGGGGAGCAGCTTGACTTTTTTCCCGCCAAGCGGCCTTGTTAGTTTTTGTGTCAATCGGATCGCCGAAGCGAACAAAAAACGGTACGCCGCTGCGGTAAGTGCTTGCCCGGCACAAGGGCTAAAAGAATAAGCAGGATTAGCCTAACAATTAATCAAAATTTAATCGTCTCTCTTGCTAACCTGAAGATCCGGATACATCAGGATTCTAAAAAAAGATCATTTTTTTCTGAATATGTGGTTTACCTTCTAAGATTTTGCCCACATATATATAGTAGCGCTGTTCAAATGAATTGAAAAAAATAACATCAATCAGAAGATCAGCCATTTGTTAAACATTTTAAATTAAAGAAAAATGAGTTTTGAAAACAAAGTTTCAATTGTCGTAACAGAAGACGAAAAAACACAATTAACGAATGCTCTGGGAATCATCAATGGTATCCTGGATAGTAAACTAGTGACACTAACTGTACAGGAGCGGAGGGAATATCCCAAAATGAGCGATGGTACAGTACCATTTGTCAGAAAGGCATTGGAATATGCTACCAGTAACCCTGAATTCATCCCTAAGTTTGTGGATTCAGGTGAATTGAAGGTCGATATTGAGGCTGTAGATGATTTAAATAACATCATCAGACCCATCAATCAGTTGAAAGAAAGACTGGATGATAGCATTCTGCTTTCAGGAAGTGAAGCATATGTGGCGGCACTTGCTTACTACAATACTGTGAAAGTTGGAGCCAAAATGAATGTACCAGGTGCAAAGGCAATTGCCAACGATCTGAAAAAAAGGTTCATGAAAAACTCCGGAGGAAGTGCAGAAAGCGTAGCAACTTAAAAGTAGTGCCAGCATGATTTAGAAAAGCATCCTTTTGCTAAAGTAACATTTGGGTGCTTTTTCTTTTTGGATCAATCAGAATTCTAGAGGAGGAATACCTCGTTTCTCGCTCTCAATCTCATACTATCAAAATGCAGAAATTAACTAATAAATCGTAAAGTTTTGATTATTAAACTATTGCAATATCTCAAATCATTTTTTAGTTGTTGTCAGATCTAATCAAACAATTTTTCTCCTCACAAACATTGCTTGATCCTTCTTTTTTTAACTGTGTAGAGACTGATTGCGATTAATTAAGAGGACAAGTAGTCCATCTTTCTTGTAATCTTCATACAATCGTTTTAATATCATCAATAGAAATTCTGATATATTTACCGATGGAAACCAAACATTGAAATGAGAAAACTACTACTGCTTTTATCCCTTCTTCTGATCTTAAGCCCTGCTTTCAGTCAGAAGAAACCTTATGTCATTTACAACGCCAATGGGAAAAAAGTCAGTTATCGGAAAATGATCAAAACCCTAGGAAAAAAGGACATTGTCTTATTCGGAGAGGAGCATAATAACGCCATCGCTCACTGGCTGCAATATGAAGTAGCGACAGACCTCCATGAAAGTCGCCAACTCATTCTTGGTGCGGAGATGATAGAAGCGGATAATCAAAATGCCCTGGACGATTACCTTGCCAAAGACATCAATTACAAGCAACTGGATTCTGCAGCCAGACTTTGGCCGAATTATAAAACAGATTATGCCCCAATCGTAGATTTTGCCAGAGAAAATCAACTCAGGTTCATCGCTACCAACATTCTCAGAAGGTATGCCAATCTGGTCTATAAGAAAGGATTTGATGCGCTGCTGGAACTAACTGCAGAAGAAAAAGAATGGATCGCCCCTTTGCCCATCCCTTTCGATAGTGAGTTGCCAACTTATAAAAAGATAGTAGAAGAGATGGGAGATCATGGCAGTCCTGCACTGGTAAAAGCGCAAGCGATCAAAGATGCGACGATGGCGCACTTTATCTTGTTCTACTACGAGATTGGCTCTCTCTTTTTACATTTAAATGGGGCTTTTCACTCAGACTATTATGAGGGGATTTTATGGTACTTGAAAAAAGAGTTCAGCGGCCTGGATTACGCCACCATCTCTACCGTTTCGCAAGAGAATGTCAATAAATTACAAAAATCACATCTGGGCAAAGCTGATTTCATTATTTGTGTAGATCAGGATATGACCAGGACTTATTAGAATCGCTTAATTCCTTACCCACATCTACCTGCAATTTGTTTTGCTTGAAATTCCTTTAGAGATGAAATAGTCAATCGATCATTGAGTAGTTCCGAAGGTCTCTGAAGAACTTTCATGGATTTTCTTTCACCAGCATGTTCATAATCAACTGTTAAAGTTGAGGATACAATAACGCATGCCTTCTCTGATAGGCGTGCTGTTTGATTGTTAACATAAATTCGAAGTAATGAAAAAGAAAAAACTAAGCCTCACAGAATTGGAAGTCAACAGTTTTGTCACTGAACTGAAAGAAACTCGCAGCGATACTGTAAAAGGAGCTGGTGGAGATACGATTGAGTTGCCATCAGCAGGGAACTATCCGTGTCAGACAGAAGGTGGATGTTCTCAGACTCCCAGAACATGCCTTACCTGGTTTACCAGGCCAAATTACTGTAGATAATATTCTTACTAGTAGTTTAATCTTCCCTCTACAGGTCTAAGCGTTTCGCCTGGACCTGTATTAACAATAAAAGTTATCACGACAGATTTGTAATGCCTATTTTCAATTGAAGTACTAGTTGAATTTTTGAAATTTAATTCATAATTTCTTAAAATTTCAAAGTTTGACAGTTACAACATCGACAATTTATCAATAGAAAACTTAACGTGATAATGTCTAACCTATCCACTGAAATAGAAATAATCTTCTTTTTCATTAGGATCGATGCGCAACACACTATTGGCTGTAAGCATGATCAGCTTTTTCGAAGCATTGTGATAGGAAATCTTAGCAAGCTCCTTGTACTGACCTACTGTAATTTTCTCATTTTCTTCCAGATATTTCAGCAGCAGTTTTTCTTGCTCTCCGTATTCAAAACCGGTCTCTTCTTGTCGCTTCTTGCTTTTCAGGATGCCCACCACTTCTCTACTAGCCTGAATACTCTTATCAGCCAGTCGGATATAGGCTTTACCATATTTATCGGTACGTTTTTCCCGTGTATAGTAAGGCTTTTTCGTACCTTCTGGGATGTCATAGACCAAAATTGCTCTGTCTTCAAATTCTGACAGCCGGATAATTTCCAAATGATATTCCAGTTTGGGACTGCAAAGTTCTGCAATGGCTTTATTAAGGATATACTCCTCCTCTTCGGGGAATTTTACACCTGGAATCTCTCCATTGTCGTCAACACCTACCAGCAGTTTGCCTCCTGTGCTGTTGGCGAAAGCAACTACCTCTTTCATGATCTTTTCGGGGTGAGCTGCCTTTCTTTTAAATTCCAGGTGATCGTTTTCTCCTTGCTTTACTAAATTTTTTATGTAGCGAATGCCACTTCTCATTTATCAGAGTTTATCAAATTGATCTGTTTACCGGACCTTCCTTCAATACAGATCGAAAGAAGCATTTAATCCATAAAACTATGAATTAAATAACTTCTAAATGACATCAATTATTATTTAAACTGTCGATTCCAATTACCTGAAGACCGAACAGTTACTTTCTGACGAGGTTACTTGTTAATTTATTTTGATACTTCAGTAAAATAAATTTTTCAATTTTCAGGAATCAGATAAAGAAATGATATTTCATCCATCAACGAGACTTCACAAATCTTTGATAATTCCCTGTCTGCTCAACCTAGTAATTAAAGTCGTCCGCGTCCTCGTCTTCCGGCATGGAAAACATTCCGCTGATCAAATCTTTAAACTGCATTCCTTTTTCCAATTCGTGTTTGCTCAACTGGCTAAACTCCGCTAACCCGTGCAGCGCAAATTCCATGAAGAATAGCTTTTCCTCCAGGCTACTGGTTTTGATGTTGGCATCTACCAGCTCAAACAATCCATCGACAGCATTCAAGCTATCTTTGTAATCACCAAACGACTGATCCTGAATGATGTCCACCATATTCCCTTTTCCAAACCAGGTTGTGATTTTAGCATAGGGATTTTTCTCTTTTAGCTTTCTAGCTTCTTCGGGATCAGTAAAATAGCTCAGAAATTGCTTTCTGATAGCCTTACCCACCAGGTTGCTGGCTACTATTCCTGCTCCTTCCTGTTCTCCCTCATAGACAAGCTCCACCTTTCCCGTAATAGCGGGAATAACGCCTGCTACGTCAGCCATTCTTACCGTTGTGCTATCTTCACCATTGATGATTGCTCTTCTTTCCGCTGAGCTGATCAGGTTTTCGAAAGCACTGATTGTCAATCGGGCAGAAACACCACTCTTTTCATCTACATATTCACTTTCCCGAGCTTCGAAAGCAATCTGTTCTATCAGATCTTTGGCCAATTCATTCACACTGACTCGTTGCTGCTGTTCCTCCTTTATATCAGCTTCCTGACTGGTGATTCTCCGTCCAATTTCAATACTCTTGGGATAATGAGTGATGATCTGGCTGTCAATCCGGTCTTTTAGAGGTGTTACAATACTCCCTCTGTTGGTATAATCTTCTGGGTTTGCCGTAAATACAAACTGGATTTCCAATGGCATCCTCAACTTAAAACCTCTGATCTGAATATCTCCTTCCTGAAGAATATTGAATAATGCCACCTGGATTCTTGCCTGCAAATCCGGTAATTCATTGATAACAAATAATCCTCTATGTGCCCTCGGTATCAGCCCGTAGTGCAGAACTCTTTCATCAGAATAGGGGAGTTTGAGTGTCGCTGCTTTGATCGGGTCTACATCGCCAATGAGATCGGCAATGCTTACGTCCGGTGTTGCCAGTTTTTCGGTATATCTTTCGTTTCTGTGTAGCCAGTAAACAGGTGTGTCATCACCTTTTTCTGCTACAATATCTCTTGCTGATCTGGATATCGGATTCAACGGATCATCATTTAAATCCGAGCCCTCTATGGCTGGAATGTATTCGTCCAGTAAATCGATCATCAACCTCGCAATACGGGTTTTTGCCTGTCCTCTTAACCCCAGCAGGTTAATGTTGTGACGGGCAAGGATGGCACGTTCTACCTGTGGGATCACAGAATCTTCATATCCCCAGATCCCTTCAAAGACCTGTTCATTGTTTTTTAATTTGCTAATCAGGTTGTCTCTTAATTCTTCCTTTACAGCTTTTGGCTGATATCCGGTAGCTTTTAGTTCGCCTAACGTCTTTATCTGCTGCAGTTTTTCTGCAGGTATGTCGTAATAATTCATTGCTAATTTGCTGATTAAAGGTTTTTCCTTCTGTTATTTTTATAATCTTCGAAAATCAGGTGACCTAAACCTTGCAGGCCACTGTAATAGGCATTACCGTTATTGACCTCAGTAAATTCCTGAACGAATTGCTTTAGATAGGGGTCTGAAGCAATCATAAAAGTAGTGATTGGAATGTTGAGCCTTCGGCACTGCGCTCCAAGATTTAGCGTTTTGTTGACAATTTTAGGATCCAGTCCAAAACTGTTTTTATAATATTTGATCCCTTCTTTGAGGCATGTTGGCTTACCATCGGTGATCATAAATATCTGCTTGTTTTTATTTTTCTTTCTTCTGAGCAAGTCCATTGCCAATTCCAAACCTGCAACTGTATTGGTGTGATAGGGGCCAACGGTAAGATAGGGTAAATCTTTAATTTGTATTTGCCAGGCATCATTGCCAAAAACAATTACATCCAGCGTGTCCTTTGGATATTTTCTTTTGATGAGTTCAGAAAGTGCCATTGCGACTTTTTTAGCCGGAGTGATCCTGTCCTCACCGTACAATATCATAGAATGGCTGATGTCAATCATCAGCACAGTAGAAGTCTGGGTTTTGAATTCCTTTTCCTGAATTTCCAGGTCGCCCTCTGTCATCATAAAATCCTGAAAACCATGATTAATCTGGGCATTTTTAATGCTTTCTGTCATGGAAATCTGATCCAGGGTGTCACCAAACTGAAATTCCCTGAAGTCTGTAGACAACTCATCACCTTGCCCACTGAAATTTGTTTTATGACTTCCTTTGCCGGACTTTTTCAGTTTTCCGAATATTTCTTCTAATGCGCTCTTTCTGATTTCGCCCTCACTTTTAGCGGTTATTTTAAACTCACCGTCAGGTGTTTTATCAGAAATATAACCTTTTGCTTTTAGTTGATCTATGAAGTCGCTCAGACCTTCTCCATCTGTCAGGTTGTATTGCCTGTCAAGGTTGGTCATCCAGTTGAGTGCCTCGGCAACATCACCGGATGTAATCGTAATCAGTTGCATAAATATATCCAGCAGATTGTCGAAGGCAGATTTTTCCTTGCTCTTTTCCGGTATATATTCTGTGAATCGATAGCCTATCATGAATTTTTTCTCTTGCTTGTAAGTATTAAACCAATGAAAACGGAATTTGATTTCCTTTTCATTAAAAAAAGTACACCAGTAGATATTATCACGTTTAGTTTCTTGTAGATTGATTTTTGATGTTTAAACGGTCAAATTTTGTTATTTGATATTAATTATGAATTAGATCTAAAAATTGACCAACCCTTTGATTCAAAATCTGCATAATAAATATGTCGTGATAACCTTCAATACTATTAATTTCAATATAGCAAAAAAAACGAGGTGTATCAAAATCTGACACACCTCACTCTATATTAGACAATATCACGTTTAGCTGCTTATTGACTGATTTTCGGTATTTTAACGGTCAAATTTTGTTAGCTGATATTAATTATGAGTTCATAATTATGAATTAGGTATAAAAATTGACCAATACCTTCATTCAAAATCTGCAAAATAAATCTTTCGTGATAACCTTTATTATATCTTAAATATTTTCTGGTTCTATTTTTTAGGCATAGTACGGAAAACGAGATCCCAAAAAGGGGAGCTTACGCCAAATGCATTTCCCGGATCTTTGTAATGATGAATTCCGTGATGCACCCAGAGAATTTTAAAGAAATTCTTAGGAGGCTGGAATGCATGTACCATGTAGTGAACTCCCAAGTAGGAAGCATATCCTAATAGGAATCCCGGCAGAAATGCAAATACGAATGTTCCCATAATAAACTGATACAGATAGAAAAAACCTGTCGATAACAATAAGCTAGCAGGAATAGGCATTGCCAATCTGTCTTTGTCCTTAGGGTAATCATGATGTACACCATGCACTGTATAAGCAAATTTCTCTTGCTTTGGCGTTTTAGGTGTTAAATGGAATACGAATCTATGCATGATATATTCTATCAAAGTAAATGACAGAAATCCTGCGAATGCAATTGCTAGTCCAATAAATGGATTGAAATATCCTTCTCTCACTCCATATACGAAAAGAACTGTAGAGATAATTCCAAAAACAGTTAATGGAACCGCAATGTGAGTCTTAGTCAGTTTTTCCAGTAATGGGTTTTTAAATACAGTACCTGAACCGGAGTTTTTCGGTTTTCTATGTTGTGCCATATTACAATTTTATTAAGCTGGGGCAAAGTTAAGTCCAAACTTCCAGAAGTTCTCCATTTCACTATATTAAAATAGCTTTAGAGGCATTTTCGATTACTTCGTTGTACATTTTTTCATATTGAGGCAAAATTTTGCTCACCTCAAAGTCTTTGGCTCTGTCCAATGCGCCTTTTTTGAATTGATTGAGGTTGGCATCATCGAGGATATGAAGTGCTTTTGCTGCCATATCATCCACATCTCCAATATTACAAACATAGCCCGACTGACCATTGATATTGAGTTCAGGAAGTCCGCCGGCATTAGAGGAGATTACCGGTACTTCGCAGGCCATAGCCTCCAGTGCTGCAAGCCCAAAACTTTCTTTTTCCGAAGGCATCACGAATAAGTCAGAAACAGATAGCACTTCTTCTACCGCTTCCAGTTTTCCTAAAAATCTGATGTCGTCGCACTGGCACATTTCCCTGCCCAGTTGCTCCATTCGGTTTCTTTCAGGACCATCACCCACCAAGAGTAGCTTTACCGGGATCTGCTTGCTGATTTTGCAAAACATTTCAATGACATCCTCCACTCGTTTTACCTTTCTGAAATTAGAAGTGTGTACAACAAGCTTTTCGTCATTTGGACAAATTGCTTTTTTGAAATGTTCTTTTTTCTGTTTTTTGAACCTGCTCAGGTCTATGAAGTTGGGAATAACTTCAATTTCCTTTTTTATATCAAATAAGTTGACAGTATCGTTTTTCAAATCAGCAGATACTGCTGTTACCCCATCCGACTGATTAATAGAAAAAGTAACTACCGGTTCGTAGCTTGGGTCTTTTCCTACCAGTGTAATATCTGTACCGTGCAGTGTGGTAATAAAAGGTATCGTAATATTTTTGGTTTGCAATATTTGCTTAGCCATGTAGGCAGCAGATGCATGAGGGATGGCATAGTGTACGTGGAGAATATCCAGTTTTTCATGCTCGGTAACGTCTACCATTTTACTGGCAAGAGCCAACTCATAAGGCGGATATTCAAAAAGCGGGTAAGATTTGATATTTACTTCATGGTAATACAAATTCTCACTAAAAAAGTCCAGCCTGGTGGGTTGAGAGTAAGTGATGAAATGTATTTCGTGCCCTTCCTTAGCAAGCGCTTTTCCCAGTTCCGTCGCTACAACCCCACTTCCACCATAGGTAGGATAACATACAATCCCTATTTTCATTTATTTAGTTTTTTATCGCTAGTTACAACTTTAATACAATAAAACTGTAATAATGCCTTCTCTGTTATAAATCTGTTTCTATTGCCTCGTAGATGACATCCTGAATTCTAATACGAATATTGTTTTCCATTAGTTTTTTATTTTCTGCGGACGGATAGACTCTGTTGGAAAGGAATACGAAAATCAGGTCATATTCAGGGTCAACCCAAACGGCCGTTCCGGTGAATCCGGTATGACCATATGTTTTCTCGCTGGCAGCCTTAGAGGTATTGCCATTATAAGCATCTGGCTTATCCCATCCTAATCCTCGACGATTGTGCTCTTTTTGTTTGGTAGTGAAATATTGGAGTGTCTGGTCGTGAAGAAAGCGATAACCTCCATATTTACCACCATTTAAATTCATCTGCATCAGCTTACTCAGGTCATGAGCGTTACTAAATAATCCGGCATGTCCGGCCACACCTCCCAGTACCTGCGCATTCTGATCATGAACAGAACCCCATATTTGCGCATTTCGGAAATAGTAATCATATTCGGTAGGGCTGATTTCCTCCCGAGGGAACCTGGTTAGTGGATTGAAAAGCGTATTACTCAATCCCAACGGCTGATAGATATTCTGTTCCAGAAAGTTGTCGAGAGGTTGTTGGCTTACTCTTTCCACCAACATATGTAAAAACATAAACCCCAGATCGCTGTATCTGTAATTATATGCTGTATCGTTCTTACTAAGCTTGCGCAAATCAGAATCTATTACCTCCTGCCAAACGGCCTCTTTCTGTCGTGGAGTTGGGTAGTTGAGACCAAAAGTCTTGTTGTCAGTGAGAGAATCTGCAGTTGTTTGATAAACATAGGGACTTAGCAAATCCTTTTCCAGTGTTACTTTCCAGAAAGGTAAGTAAGGCCTTAGTCCAGCTTCATGTAGCAGGATATTTCTGATAGTAAGGTCATACTTATTGCTGCCTTTTAGTTCTGGCAGGTAAGTCCCAAGCTTTTCATTGAGAGATATAGCACCTTGCTCTTGCAGAAACATCACTGCTTGAAGTGTGCCAGCTACTTTTGTGATGCTGGCCAGGTCATAAAGGTGATTTGTCCGAACGGGGAAAATACTGTCATAAGTAAAATAGCCAAAGGCCTTTTCGTAAATAAGCGTGTTATTTTTTACAACGGCTATCTGACATCCGGGGAAAGCTCCAGACTGTATACTTTCGGAGATGATATCGTCTATTTTTTGAAGCGTATCTGCATTGATGTTTTGCATCTCCGGTTTTGCATAAGCCAGCCGATAATTGGGTTCTGTTTCGATACTCTGCCCTCTTTTGATCTGATCATTGACATCAAAAGGCAGGTAGCCTCCGGCAGGTAATCCGCCAAAAAGTATTTGCCCGGCCAGATTTTGTTGCCTGCTATCAAAATCATTGAGGTAAATGACCGTGCCATAGGAGAGAAGCTTCTCTATATCGTCGGAATTATTGGTCAGGATAGTGAACTTTTTATTTTGTGCAGCCATCGACCGGATAGTGGCCAGATCCGAAAGGTTCCTGTGATAGACGACAAGCTGGTCTGCCGAAACTGCCTCTGTAAAAACTCTTTCAGGTTCTTCATCAAATACCGTCCAGTCAAGGAACTGGACAGCAGCATATCGATACATACTTTTATATAATGGCAAAGTTTCCTCATTTCCGATCAACAAGAAGCTGACATCCAGATCAGGAAACGGAATATTTTGATTGTTATTCACAATCACCATAGATTCTCTGATCAATTCAAATTGTAATTTATCCCAGGGAATCAGTTTGTTTTCAGTATTGCTGATTGGCTTTTGGCTGATAAGATTTTTCGATTTCTGATTTTTCTTTTCTGCAATCTTTCGGTACCATTTATTACTTTTTATTCTTTCAGAAAAGAAATCGAGTGATTCCTGCTGATTTTGATCGATGATTAAAATGTCGTTGTTGAGCCAGTCGATCAACCAGTTTTCCATTTCTGTCAATCGTTGAACTAACAATCCATCAGATTGATCATAAGATTCAAACTGCTTTTTGGGCTTTTTGATGACCTCCGGGTTGAGCTGATAGTTGCTGGCATCAGCTTCAGTTGCAATGATGACCAATCCTGATTTTTGAAGGCCTTTTTCGAAACTCTTTTGTTGCGGGCTGTCAATTACATCACTGGATTTGATGATGCAACCGGCTATCCCTGTCATTAAAATTTCCTTTCCGATATGATAGCCATAAGTCTCTAATGTCGCTGCTGTGGCTGTTTTCAAGAGTCCGGAAGGCGTAGAATCAGTTTCATCTGCGAATAAAATAGATTCCTCAGCTGAGATTTCACGGAAAACAGGTACTGAATTGTTGAATTGTCGATTAACTGCATCGACATAATCTCTCACTTGTTCCTTGTTTCCATCAATCAATATAAGTCCTCCGATGGCTGTTTCGGGAATCTGTTGGTTGGTGACTGACCACCGCATCCAAAAATGATTTTCGATATTAACATCGTCATCTATCGGGGCTGCCATAGTATTTGCCAATGCAGCAAATGTCAGCAGGAACAGTGCTAAAAATCTATTAATATGAAATCTACTTAAAATATCCACTTGGCTTATTGAGACAGTAGTAAAATACAACTAACTTTGAAGATAACAATTTTGATGCCTTAAAGATTATATTTTGTATCTTTTAGCATAAAAAAGCGTAAAATTTAAGAAAATAAGATTTTAGAATGAAAGTTCCATCAATAGTAAGGTTACCGAAATACAAATCATTTTCTTATGAACCCAGGCATTACGACCCGATCAAAGAGGAAATTGAAGAGAGGACGGAGCGTATCAGAAGGGAACTGGAGGCAGAGAATTTGATAGAAAAACGGGAGGACGAAGAAGGGCAGGCTAAGACTCATTCTGCGGCTTCAATTTCCTTCAGGAGAAAGGAAAGAAGTAATAACAACGCTACTTTATTGCAGCTTGCTATCGCAGCGTTGCTTGGTGCATTAGTGGTTGGCTGGCTGTATTATGGTGACAAGATATTTTACAGTTTAT
>JBCBHL010000233.1:0-11992 GCA_038525605.1 Bacteroidota bacterium | reverse complement strand
CTGCATAGACAGTCCTAATTCAAGTTCGCCAAGAAGATTTGGCCTGATGTTCTTTGCAGGCTGCGAGTGAGCTTGTTTTAGATTATAACTACGTTGGGGACTCACCAACAGGTAATGAAGGATTTACTTACGTAGGATTGTGCTACATGCACAACCGATTGGGACTGTCTGTTGGCTACAAGTTAAGAGGTTATGGCAATCGATCCAGTTTTTCTATCGGCCCTAGTTTTACAGCAGGGCAGACGTTTAATGATATAGTTATTTTCCTTGGCGGTACAAATGCCAGTGGAGAAGGAAGTGTGGAAGCAAGGTCTTCTACCATTACTAATTTAAGAGTAGATTTGGCCTATTCATACAGAATAATTGATAACATTGCCATCAATATAGGAGCCAGATATGGATATACTTATTTCATTTCACCTTACAATCAGAATTCATTTGGTAACAATTATGGAATGAGTTTTGGGTTTGAATATCAATTCTTCAGAAACAAATAAAGATACTGTAAGTTCTTAAATCCGGAACTTCGTAAATGCTACTGGTTAAGAAATCAGTAGCATTTTTTTTTGATAAGATTCCTCGGTCAAAAAGAAACAAGCTGAAGTTTGTTATTTTCAAGGTAGGCGGAGGCTTATCTATGATAGACAATTAATCTCTTCTAATTGAAACCATTTCAATGGTTTTCAAGCCTCCGATATAGTGTAGCTGAATCAATTCACTGATCGTATTTTAATAATCTGAAATCCTTTCTACCTCAATTTATGTTAGGCTAGGGCAAGCCGCTCTAAAAATCAAGGCATAAAAAAAGGCCTCCTGGCGGAGGCCTCTCATCAACCATCTGTCCACATCCCCTATCTCATGATTCTTTAAATATCTAGATGCGGTGACGACCTGTTATATCGTCAGGCTGTATTTCTTATAGAGTAATGACTCTATTTTTAATTTCTTCCTTGTACAAAAGTATAGTATTTCATGAAAACAAACAATTAATTATATGAAATCTAGTTATTTCTCTGTGAAATAATTGCCTCACACTTTAAAACAACAAAAAGAGATGGCAGAAAAAACCTACCACCTCATTATGGATTATTCAATTAACTTTTACTATACTTATTGACGGTAAATAGAGGTATTTCCTATTTCCATTAATAAATCACTTTTTGCTTTCAGCTTGATGAAATTTTTATCAGTAATTACTTCATCTTTTTTTACTGTTTTACTTAAAATTAGTTCATCATTGGCATTATAGAACTCATAAGTAATGGAATCATCAGCAAATTCATCAATATCATTATCGAGGAAAACCATGATTTCTTCAATTTCTTCTGCTGTAAGTTCCAGTGCTTTCTCATCATTGTCTCTCTCTACAGAGTCAGAAGAATTGGCTATAGCCGGAATTGTGAATAATAAACCTATGATAGCGAGTGAAGTTGCAATTGCTTTTTTAATTAGAGTTTTCATAATATTTTATTTGAGTATTTTGACCTTGTTATGACTCACTAATTGCTATTAGTGTGCCATTAATTGTAAATACCTGATAATCAGTATTTTGAAATATTTCATTTACAAATATGCTATTAATTAATGTTCGTAAGTGAACACAATCGTACACTTTTTATACATAAAAACCTTCTGGATGGTTAACCGTAATGGGTTAGTATTTTAGAATGGCCACCACTATCTTGTCGACGAGTGAGGCTGCTACCCAGGTTAGCAAGGGAATGATGATATAAAAGAGAAACCTAAGAGCGATTGGAACGTTGAATGGAATTTCCTTAATGCTCATAATAGTCTTTTTGTAGGTGATTAGGTCAATGATATTGATATTATGAAGATCGTGAGAAATTTGGGAGTCTTTTAAGCAATCCTTTTCTCCTTTTAGGGCTCTATTAATGAGATTTAACTCTTTCTCTTTAGCCATTCGGATTTTCTTCCTGATAGGTATGATAGGAATGAGAATCATTGCGGCAATAAGTGGGATGAATATAAAAACCGCAGGATTTAGAAACATATCCTCAAACCTGGAAAAGCCTAGCAATGGAAACAAGGCATAAGTACCAATAAATGCCAAAGTACTTCTGATACCTGCTTTAAGGAAAACTGTTAGTTGTTCTACATTCAGTAAATTTATGTTGATCTGTCTTGAGATACCGGCGAAAAGCTTGAGGCTCCCAATGAAAATAGCTCCAGCCTGAGTAATAGTCATCCAGATCAATGCGATGAGAAAAGTCATCCATACGTCAAAGTATATGTATTTGAAATTTAAGGTAATAATATTGTAAAACGGGCCTCTTCCAAGAGCTGAGTGAATAATCCCAACAAATGCAGCAACTATTGTTAGCCTGTAGATCGAATCTGGCCTTTGCAGTGCATCTTTTAGTTGCTGTTTTTTCTCTTCAGTAAAATCAGTTAGTCGATTGATTTGCTCAAAATCCCTTAGATGGCCATTTACTATGACCCTTGTGATGATAATTGTGTAGGAGATGGTAACAGAAAAAAATATGATAAGGTTGATTGATGAACTAATTGATTGCCAACCTTCTAAGAATATGACAAGTCGCCATATGAGGGCTAAAACAAGTAGAACAATGATACCAACTACGTAATGATTTAGTCTGCCGTTTGTTATTCGAAGAATAAAAGGTTGTTTTAAAGGTTTTTGCATCATTTTCTTACTCATCATTCAATCTACAAAAGGGAATTGAAAATTTCATCTATGCATGTGTGTTTTTATTGGTTTCTATCCCGCAAACGATCTTTTAGCTTCTCTATAGTCATATTGGTTCATTAAATCATGTTTTGTATAAATAATAGTTGTCCTATCGTTTATTATTTATACATTTGGTGAAATAATAGATTTTAGAGGCATGAAAGGCGAAAACCTGGGTGAGTTTGAAGAAATTGTTTTATTGACAATTGCTGCACTCCTGGAGGAGGCATATAGCGTTGCTGTGTGCGATCATATCGAGGAGATGACCGGAAGAAGAGTGAAACTTGGTGTGGTACATGCAGTACTCAACAGAATGGAGAAAAAGGGATATATCACATCTGAACTTGGAGATCCTACCAGGGAAAGAGGTGGTAAAAGGAAGAGGTTTTTTAAGATTACTCATGCAGGAAAGATTGCGCTTTTGAAATCAAAAGAGCAAAGAGACAGGCTTTGGAAAGTGATTCCGGAATCTATATTTCAAGGGATATAATCGGACTATGAAGAAATTTGAATCTCCACCGAAATGGATGGATAAGTTCATGTCTTTTTATTGTAACGAACTGTTGCTGGAGGATTTGCAGGGTGATTTGCATGAATTCTATCATAGGAACCTCACTGCCAGAGGAAGGTTCATAGCCAGATTGATCTATTTTTTCGATGTACTCAAATTTATAAGAATATATACGGTCAAAACTCCAAAATTATTTAGACAAATGAATTATTTCGCAATTTTTAAAAACAGCTTTAAAACTTCATTAAGAAGTATTTACAGGAATAAGTTATTCTCCGGTATCAACATTGTTGGTTTATCGATCAGCATGTCAATGGGCTTGCTGGTGATCTCTTTATTCATGGAACTGAGCGGGTTCGACACCTTTCATGAAGATGTAGACAGGATCTATAGAGTTACGAATACAGTTACTGATGAAGACGGTTCAGAAACCTATGCTTCCAGTTCTATTCTGGCAGGTCAGATCATCGAAGAGGAATTTACGGGGGTAGAAGCGGTAGCTATTACCAGAAACGGGTTTAGGATTGATGCCAGTTATGGTGATAAAGTAGTTCCTATCAGAGGAAAGCACGTTACTCCGGGTTTTTCAGAAGTATTTAGCTTTGAAGTGCTTGAAGGAAACCTTAAGCGAGCTCTATCTGAACCTAATTCTTTGGTATTGACGGAAAAGGCCGCCACCAAAATCTTTGGTGACCAAAGTGGTTTGAACAAAGTTGTAAAGTCAGGTGAGGGAAGAAGCTATGTGATCAAAGCAATTCTAAAAGATTTTCCTAAGAAATCTCACATCAACGTAGAGGCCTTGTGTTCATTTAAGACATTTGAAGAGGAAAACAAAGACAGCTCCTGGGGCAAGAAGTGGTATGTTAAGTGGAGAGCGATGTGGTCTAATCATGTCTATGTGCTGCTCAACGAGAATTACTCGGTGGAACAATTTCAAAAGCAACTGGATGATTTAAGCAAACGACAGAATGATTTAAATAATTCAGATGTAGCATTGGGCACGCTACCACTCACAAATATTATACCCGGCCCTAAAATGTACAATATGGGTGGTCCTTCTTTTGAAAATTCAATCTTATACATCTTGATAAGTTTGGCTGCTATTATATTGATTTCAGCATGTTTTAATTACACGAACCTGTCAATAGCCAGGTCATTGAGGCGATCAAAGGAAGTTGGTATCAGAAAGACTGTAGGAGCCTCGAGAAGTCAGGTGTTTTTTCAGTTTGTAATAGAGGCGGCAATTGTTTCGTCATTTGCTTTAGTGATAGCTTATGCATTGTTTTTTATACTAAGACCTTTTTTCATCAGTACGTTAGGGTATTCAGGTGAAATTCTCGAAATGACTTTAACACCCTCCATTATCATTGCTTTCATTATATTTGCACTGGTCATCGGTGTTTTAGCAGGCATGTTTCCATCTTACCTCATGTCTAAAATGCAGGTAAAATCAATTTTAAACGACCTCTCATCCATCAAGCTTTTTTCGAATATTAGTCTGAGAAAAGCATTGATCATATTTCAGTTCTCCTTGTCGATGATATTCATCATGTCGGCGATCATTGGTTTCAAACAATATAAATACATGCTCAATTTTGATCTGGGTTATACCACAGAAAATGTTTTGAATATGTCTTTAAGTAAAAACGATTATAAAACAGTTGAAGCAGAGTTGAGAAATATCCCACAAGTGAAGGATCTGTCATTTTCATTGATGATCCCTAGTGTTGGCAGTATGTATACTATCGAAATAAAAGACCCGATATTAAATGATTCCCTGGATGTAGCCTACAATAAGGTAAGTGCCAACTATCTGAAACTTCACGAACACGATTTGATCGCTGGCTCAAATTTCGATGAGAGTTATGTCAACTCGGAAAATAAAACGCAGATCATTGTTAATAAAAAGCTTCTGGAGAGGTTTCAGATCAATGATCCTGAAAAAGCAGTCGGAAGGAAGTTTAAAATGGATGAAGGTATAGGAACGGTTGTTGGTGTCATCAATGATTTCCATTTTGGTACTACCGAAAATGAGCTTGGTCCGTTTTTGTTTGTACTTGGTCAGGGAAGTGGTCAGGAAGAGTGGCCTGATTTCTATCATGCAAATATCAAGCTGAATAAAGGAGATGTGAAAGAGGCCATTAATCAGATAGAAGCTGCATGGAGAAGGGTGGATAATGTACATCCGTTCGATGCTATCTTTTACAGTGAAGAAATCGAAAGAACGTATTCATTCCTAAAGTCACTAGTTTATATTATTGGGGTTTTAGCAATCATTGCTATCTCAATTGCTACGCTTGGTTTATTGGGAATGGTAGTTTTTACAACTGAAACCAGGTTAAAAGAAATCAGTATCCGAAAAATACTTGGGGCGACTGAAGGTAACTTACTGGTGCTGCTGGGTAAGAGTTTTATGATTTTATTGTGTGTCGCCGCAGTGATTTCCATTCCAGTAACATCTTACACGTTCAATGAATATATCTTGCAGGATTACATATACAGACCTAAAGTTGGATTTTGGGAGCTGGCAGGAGGTTGTATGATCATCTTTTTGATTGGTTTGATCATTGTATTTTCACAGACCATTATTGCCGCGAGAACTAATCCGTCTAAGACTTTGAGAAGTGAGTGATAAATAGTAATTACTTGGCAGATATTAAAAAACCCTGACGATTTCATCAGGGTTTATATTTTTTAGAATAGTCTGCTAAAGTCCTAGCAATATTCTTCGAAAACCTGCGTCATGTGCTGAGCGATCATGTCTGCAGGCCTTCCTTCAATGTGATGTCTTTCCACAAAGTGAACTAACTCCCCATCTTTAAACAAAGCTATAGAAGGAGATGAAGGAGGATAAGGCAGTGTATACTCTCTCGCTTTTGCAGTAGCGTCAAAGTCGACACCTGCGAAAACTGTTGCGAGTGTATCTGGCTTCTTATCGCTATCAGATACAGCCATTTTTACGCCAGGTCTTGCAGCACCTGCAGCACATCCACAAACTGAATTTATGACTACCAAAGACGTTCCTTTGTGATCTTTAAAGTGACTATCTACCTCGTCCGCAGTTTTTAACTCTTGGAATCCAGCGGAAGTAAGGTCTGTTCTCATAGGAGCTACTAATTCTTCAGGATACATATTATTATTGTTTTTAAATCTTATTATTTAACTAATTACTATTACATGAAGCCAAGTTCGAGTCTAGCTGCTTCCGACATCATATCCGTAGCATACGGAGGGTCGAAAGTTACCTCAACCTGCACTTCATTAACTTCTTCTAATAATTCCACCTGTTGCTTGATCTCTCCCGGAATTTCTTCTGCGGAAGGACATGCAGGCGATGTAAGTGTCATTAAGATATGTACATTATTTACCGGGAAAACATTGACTTCATAAATGAGCCCTAACTCATAAACATCAACTGGTATTTCCGGATCATAGACAGTTTTAATCTGCTCTATAATTTTAACTTTTAACTGTTCGGTATCCATAATAACCTTATTTATTATTTGCCGTTTGCTGCAGTCCTAAAGCTACTGCATACAATTTTATTTGTTTGATCATTGCAGCAAAACCGTTCGATCTTTGCGTTCCGATGAATCTGTTCATGCCTATTTTTTCAGGAAAAGTGATTTCCTCCTTAGCAATAGCTTCAGTGGACTGATTACTGTAAACTCTGATTAACAAAGAAACCAATCCTTTGGTAATCGCTGTATTGCTATCTCCGGTGAATTTTACTTTGTCATTTTCCAGATTAGCTGATAACCATACTTTTGATTGACATCCTTTTACGATGTTCTCTTCTGTTTTCAATGTCTCAGGCATTTCCGGCATCTGATCACCTAGCTCCATCAAGTAATTAATAGTCATCTCAAAGTCGCCATCTAAAATAGAGAATTCATCTATAATTTCTTCTTGTACTGATGCAATTGAAGACATAATCAAATGTTAAAAATAGCAGGTTATTTCCTTAATACCTTTACAATGCTTTTCAGGGCATCTACGAACCGATCTACTTCTTCTATGGTATTGTAAACCGCAAAGGAAGCTCTTGCTGTTCCTTCGATCTCATATCTGTCCATCAAAGGCTGGGTACAATGATGACCTGTCCTTACAGCAATACCTTTTGCATCGAGCATCATGCCTAGATCATAAGGGTGAATACCTTCGATGTTGAAAGAAATCACACTTACTTTATTATCAGCGGTACCAACAGGAGTGAACCCTTCAATTTCCTGAAGTTTTTCCATAGCATACGCTAATAGCTGATCTTCATGGGCAGCAATGTTATCTTTTCCGATGGAGTCAATAAAATCCAAAGCAGCTTTAAATGCAACAACTTCTCCAATGTTAGGAGTTCCTGCTTCAAATTTATAAGGTATCTCGTTATAAGTAGTGCCAGTAAAACTGACATCTTTGATCATTTCTCCACCACCCTGGTAAGGGGGCATTATTTCTAAAAGTGCTCTTTTGCCATATAATATACCTGTTCCGGTAGGACCATATGCTTTGTGTGCTGAAAGTGCCAGAAAATCACAATCCAGCTGTTGAACATTCAGATCAATATGAGGGGCCGCTTGCGCACAGTCAATCAAGACTTTCGCACCAAATTGATGGGCATCCTCAATAATTTCTTTCACAGGGTTGATAGTGCCAAGCGTGTTAGAAACATATACCACAGAAACAAAAGCAGTTTTGTCACTGAGCATTTTCTTATATTCGTTGTATTCTATCTCGCCTTTTTCATTTACCGGTATAATTCTGAGTGTTGCACCTTTCTCTTCGCACAGCATTTGCCATGGAACAATATTAGAATGATGCTCCATGTGAGAAATCAAAATTTCATCACCTTCTTTGATGAATTTTCTACCATAGGTACTTGCTACCAGATTAATACTCTCAGTAGTACCTTTGGTAAAGATTACTTCAGCTACTTCACCGGCTTTGATAAATTCAGATGCCTTCTTCCTTGTTTCTTCAAATGCATTAGTAGCTCTCTCTGCAAGCGTATGAACACCTCTGTGTATGTTTGAGTTGATTTGCTCATAATATGCTGAAAGCGCATCAATGACTACCTTAGGCTTTTGGGAGGTTGCAGCATTATCAAAATAGATTAACGGTTTCCCGTTCACCTGTTGATGAAGAACCGGAAACTGTTCCCTGATTTTTTCGATATCTAATGTATTGCTGACAATAGCATCCATCTATTAGGAGTTTAATCTGTTCGACACAATTTCATCCAGGTAGTTTTTGACAGCCTCTGTTGGAAGCTTCTCAACTACGTCATTTGCAAAAGCATAAAGTAACATACCCATCGCTTTTTCTTTTGATATGCCACGGGCCTGAAGGTAAAAAATAGCTTCTTCATCTAATTGACCTGATGTACATCCATGAGAGCATTTTACATCGTCAGCCCAAATTTCCAACTGAGGCTTTGTGTTCAAAGTCGCGCTATCTGCCAGTAAAATATTGTTGTTAGACTGAAAAGCATTGGTTTTTTGAGCTTCCTGTCTTACATAGATTTTACCATTGAAAACCCCTCTTGACTTACCATCTAAAATACCTTTGTACAGTTCATTACTGTAAGAGTTAGGCTGTTTGTGATCTACTGAAGTGTGATTGTCAGCATGAGTTTTGCCATTAAGCAGGTATAAACCATACATGTTACTTTCACAGTTTTGGCCATCGGAAATAATATTAAGGTTATTCCTAATCATTCCACCCGAAAGAGTGAATGTAAAAGAGGAATAATTGCTATTATCTTCCTGATACACCTTAGACTGAGTCACTTCGTAAGCATTTTCAGTATCGTTCTGGATTCTGATATGATTGAAATGTGCATTTTCCCTTACGAAAATCTCATTCAAGGAATTGAGAAATGCGTTGTTCCCGCCTAAAGTTACGGTTTTTTCAATCACAGTTACCTTACTGCTTATATTACCGATAAAAAGGTTTCTAGGAAAACTATAAGCTTCTACTTCTGTTGCAGTATTGATATGATAGATGTAGACAGGAGTTTCAATTGAAGCATTTTTTTCTACTTCGATGTAGCTTCCGTCCTGAGTCAGTGCGGTGTTGAGCGAAGTAAAAGAATCCTCATCGTGCAATTTTCCAAAGTGCGCCAAAACCTGCTCCTTATTTTCTACGGACGCGCTTTTCATATCTTTGATAATTAAGCCGTCAGTATCTTTGATTACAGAATGTTCTTTGGAAAATACGCCATTGATGAAAAACAAATTAATTTCTGCTGCTGGATCAATTTTTACAGCTTCCAGCGTACTTGCATCAACTTCTTGTTTTTTATTATTTGATTGAAAAGAAAAATTCTTCTCCAGTGTTTTGGCGATAGGAGTAAACTTATATTCTTCCTCTCTAAATTTAGGAAGACCTTTTCTGATAAACTCAGATCTGGCTTCTTCCTTAAACTGTTGCAATAATGGCAGATCATCTCCTCCCAAGTTGCCTATCAACGCTTCTTCAAGTGCTCCTGACATGTCCTTGTTTTTAAAATTAAACAGCTTCTGCAGTATCAACTGCTTCTTTGATCCAATCGTAACCTTTTTCTTCAAGTTCAAGAGCAAGCTCTTTTCCCCCAGACTTCACGATTTTGCCTTTGTATAATACGTGAACAAAATCCGGCACAATGTAATCAAGCAATCTTTGATAGTGTGTTACTACGATCGTAGCATTATCCTCGGATTTCAACTTATTGACACCATTGGCAACTATTTTCAACGCATCGATATCAAGTCCTGAATCTGTCTCATCAAGAATTGCCAATTTTGGCTCCAGCATTGCCATCTGAAATATTTCGTTTCGTTTCTTTTCACCACCTGAAAACCCTTCATTGAGTGATCTGCTTAGAAGAGACTGATCTATTTCAACCAGTTTCATTTTAGCTTTCATCTCTTTGAGGAAAGAAACTGCGTCCAGCTTTGATAAACCGTTATGTTCTCTTACCTGATTTACAGCTGTTTTCAGGAAGTTAGTAGTAGTTACACCTGGAATTTCCACAGGGTACTGAAAAGCTAAGAATACACCTTCTCTGGCTCTTTCTTCAGGAGCTAATTCCAGTAAGTCCTCACCTTTGAAAGTGATGCTACCTCCGGTTACTTCATAATCTTCCCTTCCGGCAAGTACGGAAGCAAGTGTACTTTTTCCACTTCCGTTAGGTCCCATAATTGCGTGAACCTCGCCAGGTTTTACTTCAAGATTAATTCCGTTAAGGATCTCTTTCTCTTCTATTCTTGCCTGTAGATTTTGTATTTTTAGCATAGCGCTACAATGTATAATAATTATAAAAACCTCTTAACCTACGCTTCCTTCTAATGTAAGCGCTAATAACTTCTGAGCTTCGACGGCAAATTCCATCGGTAGCTGATTGAGAACCTCTTTGGCATAACCATTTACAATCAGGGCAACTGCACTTTCTTCATCTATACCTCTTTGTGTACAATAAAAAATCTGATCTTCACCTATTTTTGATGTGGTAGCCTCATGTTCAACTTGAGCACTCTTATTCTCTATATCTATGTATGGGAAGGTGTGAGCTCCACACTGATTTCCCATCAGTAATGAATCACACTGAGAAAAGTTTCTGGCGTTCTCGGCTCTTTTCATGACCTGCACCTGACCTCTGTAACTATTATGTGATTTTCCGGCAGAAATACCTTTAGAGACAATTCTGGATTTTGTGTTTTTCCCAATATGAATCATCTTGGTTCCAGTATCAGCCTGCTGATAGTTGTTTGTTACTGCTACAGAATAAAATTCTCCCTGAGAGTAATCTCCTTTTAAAATACAAGAAGGATACTTCCACGTAACCGCTGAACCAGTTTCTACTTGAGTCCAACTAATTTTGGATCTATCTCCATTACAAATCCCTCTTTTTGTTACAAAGTTGTAGATGCCTCCGTTTCCGTCTTTGTCACCGGGGAACCAGTTTTGAACTGTAGAATACTTCACTTCAGCGTCTGTAGCAGCGAATATTTCAACTACCGCTGCATGCAACTGGTTTTCATCTCTCATCGGAGCTGTGCAGCCCTCCAGGTAACTAACGTAAGAAGCCTCCTCAGCTACAATTAATGTTCTTTCGAATTGTCCGGTGTTGGCTGCATTTATTCTGAAATAGGTGGACAACTCCATGGGGCATCTAACTCCTTTGGGAATGTAAGCAAACGACCCATCAGAAAAGACTGCGGAATTGAGCGCAGCAAAGTAATTATCTTTAACAGGTACAACAGAACCCAGATATTTTTTAACTAGTTCCGGATGCTCCTTCACAGCTTCACTAAATGAACAAAAAACGATTCCTAATTCTCCTAATTTTTCCTTGAATGTAGTTGCTACTGATACTGAATCAATGACAGCATCAACTGCTACACCGGTTAATCTTTTTTGCTCTTCCAGGGAAATACCCAATTTTTTGAAAGTTTCAAGCAATTCTGGATCTACCTCGTCAAGACTATCTAGTTTCTTGGTTTTTTTAGGTGCTGAGTAGTATTTAATAGATTGTAAATCTAAAGGTGGATAACTAACATTGGCCCAGTCAGGCTCATCCATTGATAGCCATGTCCTGTAGGCAGATAATCTCCACTCCAACAACCAATCCGGTTCATTCTTTTTACTAGAAATGAATCTAATAATGTCTTCACTTAATCCAAAAGGAGCTTCATCCGCTTCCAGGTCTACAGACCATCCATGCTCATACTCTTTTGAGGTGAATTCTTCAAGAATTTGATCGTCATTACTCATACCCAGTTATCTTTAATTTAAAC
>JBCBHL010000232.1:0-12001 GCA_038525605.1 Bacteroidota bacterium | reverse complement strand
TACAAAAAGGTCCAGATCGACATGGTCCTTGCTATTAATTGTTGGGTTTTCAGCAGCACCTGAACCTGAAACTCCTACATATCTGATAAATGATATTTTCGAAAACAATTTGATGAAACTCCTGCCTTTGGCCAGCAATTCTTCAGTGATTTTAACTTTTTGCGGTTGATTTTCTATGATCTGTTCTTTTCCGACAATCGCTATATATCCATCTTTTTCGACGATTAATTGCTCTTCAATCAGCTCACCGACAATACTGTCAAAATCCTCTGTTTCGTTTGCATGAGCATGCGTCAACGTCCAGGATTTCAAGGCATCCTTAGATACAGGCGCATTGAATACATCTCTGTAATTGATGTGACAAACAATAAGCTCTTTTAAAGTCAGCTGCATAGAATATGTTTACAACCCAAACTCTTAATTTACTAAAACGGTTGCTTGCAGCCAAAACAAATCTTTGAAAAATAAATAGGGGCATTTGCCCCTATTTACTTCTATTTTGTTTCTATCGTAAAAATTGCTGAATTTTAATTGTGGATTACCTCTATATCATTCATTTCTATCGAAATAAGGCCATCGTGGTTTTGAGGTAACCAGACACCTCCGTCAAACTGTTTCCAATCTGTCCAGGTAAATTCCAACCCGCCTACGGGAATGATGCTAACCCACATCTGGTATTTAATTGGAAAATTGTTTTCGTCGACGAACCAAACGTAAGAATCTCCCGGTGTGGTGCCGCCTGAAGTATAGTTGACCATGAGCGCTTTGCCTTCATCGGTTTCTACGATGCTTCTTACAACTCCTTCGTCAAAAAGTTTGTAAGGGGCTACCAGCCAAAAGCTGTCATTGTTGAAAAACATCAAAGCTTTTTTTACTTCACTTTCGTCATTGATCAACTGACCGGAAACTGTTACCGTTCCGGTTTTGCTTTTTAAGTCCAGGTCTACCGTGGTTTTGTCCCACGTCACTTGTACTTTTTCGTTATGCTTATCCCAGACGTAATCGTGTAGCCCTTTGAAATTCCATTTAATAATTTTTGCCGAATCATATGCTTCGCTGTTGAGTGCTGTCAGCATCGACTTTGCCAGAGCATCAGCCTCAGCGCCGCTTTTACCTTCAGGTTTTGGTTTGCTAACGATCCACAGGGTGAGGGCAAATCCAACAATGATCACTAATAAAACAATTCCTATCTTCTTAATCATATTAAAAACCTTTAATCGGCAAGAAATACTGCATTGGTAAACAGTACTTTTCCTTCGTACCAGAAGCTTCTGAAAAGTGGGTTGTCAATAAAATATATCATTGAGCCACTACCTTTTCTTTCAGTACCAAATACTAATGTTTCGTTTAGTCTTTCCTGAGCTTTAGCGCCAACATAACCACCCATCAGGTCACTTTTGGAGCGGATAGTACCAACGTTGCTGCCATTTTTCATATAAGCAAATCTGCTGCCTCTGGTTTTTAAGCTGTAATAATCACCTTCCAGTCCATAAGCCAGTTTGTGTCCTCCATCCAGGGTTACCTGATAAATAGCTCCCGGGATAGCACTTTCAAGCCAATTCCTGCTTTTGTCTTCATTGGTGGCCAACGCCATTTCTTTCGTTACTTCATCGTTTTTGAGTCTTTTCTTTTCTTCATCATCAAAATAGGTGCTGAGCGCTGATCTGTCATTATCCTTCAATCTGTTAAGAGCAGATTCTATGAGAATGAGCTTGCCACCTGATCTAACCCATTTGTTTAGCTTTCCGGAAAACGAATCTCCAACGTTGCTGTAACTGCCCGAAGGCATTACGATTATATTATACTGATCAAGATCAGTAGAGCTCAGATAGTCTGTTCGGATCACAGTATATGGATATTTTACTTCCTGCTCAAAATAAAATCTGATCGGGCCGAAAGACAATGCCGAGGTACCTTCTCCTCCGATGACCGCTATTTCAGGTTTTTCGAGCAAAGAGACTGAGGCGGAACCTAAATCTTTTCCTATATTTACAAAGCCGGTACTGACTGCTTCTACTTTTCTATTGTGGGCCTTAGCAAGATCATAGACTATTTTTTCATAACCGTCTTCATTTGAAGTCTTGGTGATAACGATACTCCCGGGTTCAAATGTTTTGCCTTCTACTTCAGTTAAATTATTTAACAGCCTCACCTTTAAATCTGCATTTAGCAGTGCTGCAAGGAACTCACCGTCTTTTAAACTGTTGTACTTGGCAATCAATGCATAAGGACTATTAGTTTCCTCAAAACTGCTGTTTACAGGTTTAGCCTCATTAATTCTGTCGATTGTCACGTCGTTTGCATAAGTATCCAATCCATAAAAGAAAGGCGCCGACCATGCAGTAATATCGTAAGTGAGACTATCTTCAACAGCAGTCTTTGGTTCGAAAAGTACGTTTGCCAGTATCGCTTTAGGCTGATTGAGCGGAATGACAAGGTCGTTGCTACTTAAGGTGTAACTGGTAGTTCTTTTAGTCTGATAGTGGTACCCTTTCAGGTTTTTTGGCGCACTAACATTCCCATATTGAATGCCCAGTTTGTCCAGCCAATTCATCATATGGTTGATTCTATCCTGATTGGTATTTTTGATTACAAAAGATTTGTATTTCACAGCCTGTCCTTTCACTGATTTGTCAAAGTATGCTGTAAACTCATCGAGCATTTTCTTGTTGTTAACTGATGCAGCTTCTACTGTCGATAAGCCGGTTACCGTATGATGCGCAGCTCTGTCTTTTAAAGTTAAAACCTGTCCGTCTGCGATATCAATACCCAGTCCTGCCAAGCCATGACCTGCCTGTTCATAAGTCATCCCTATTGCTCCGTTGAACATTGGGTAGGTATCCCCATAGCTGGGGTATAATAAGTCGAATACCTCTTTGGAAAAATATAACCAACCATTTTCATCAAAATATTTAGCATGATTTTTTCCGATAGTTAGTTGAAAATCTCTTTGCCAGTTGGAGATTGATTGATGATAAGGAGCTGCTGCAGGTGCAAAGTAATACGGATTATTGATGAACTGCTCGTGAAAGTCAGCGTGAATCTGTGGCAACCATTGGTTATATACCACCATTCTCTGTTGTGATTCCAATTGTGTCTGCCATGCCCAGTCTCTGTTCAAATCAAACAGGTAGTGATTGATTCTTCCTCCTGGCCAGGGCTCATTATGTTCTGCGGCGTCAGGATTGGTATTGTAATTACTGTTTTGCCATTGCTCAAAGAAATGAACATATCTTTCTCTGCCATCGGGGTTAAGACAAGGATCCATGATGACGACAGTATTTTCAAGGTACTTAGAGAACTTGCTGTCTGTCAACAACTGGTGGATAGTTTTGATAGCAGCTTCAGTGGTACTACTTTCATTCCCATGAACACTGTAACTCATCCAAACGACACCTGTATTGCCTTCAGCATTCCCATCAAGCACTCTTGCTCTTTTAAGATTGCTCTTGCGAATTTCTTCCAGATTATTGATGTTTTCAGCCGACGATATGAATGCGAGAATGAGTGGTCTTCCTTCTTTGGTTTTACCGTATTCCATCAATTTCACCTGATCGGAATCATCCGACAATTTGGTGAAATAATCTACCACGCGGTGGTATTTGGTGAATCTCTCACCAATTTCATATCCGAAGAATTCTGCAGGGCTTACTACCTGTGCATTAGCTGCGCTAACCACTAATACCAGCGATAGCAACAATAAGTATTTTTTCATTTTAGTGTTTATTATAGGTTCTGATTCGATAAAAACCAGTCAGTTTAGTCTGTATGAACGGCAGAAAGTACAAACTTTAACAGCATCAATTTCCACCTCACATAATTTTTTCCCAATAGGTTTCACCTATTAAACATCGAATTTAAAGAATCGCCATTAAATTCATGTGTCTATCTTCATATTTAAAGCCTAAAAGACGAGGTTCATCGAGTATAACCCTACTCTCGGCTAGATTTTTAAAATATGAATTGAAACTGGTCGATCTTGCGCACGATTTGATAAGGTAATACCATATATCAGGTCGATTCAAGCCAATCGCGCCACTGTGGTTTAGCACGGTGGCGCATTTTTTTAGTATTCGCTCAGGGCTATCAGCTTTTCTTCAAATCTGCTTACAGGCAAAAAGTCAGCTTCCAAAGCTCCGGCAAAAGGTACTGGTGTATCCAGACTACCGACTCTGTTAACAGGGGCATCCAGCATTTGAAAACAGTTTTCCGAAATCCATGAAGCGATTTCTGCTCCGATACCTCCTGTTTGACAATCCTCATGCAAGATGATGACCTTGCCTGTTTTTGCTACAGAAGATTGCACGGCTTTCTGATCCCACGGTAACAAGGTTCTCAGATCGATGATATCAGCTGAAAGGTGAGGATATTTATCCAGTGTTTTTTCAGCCCAGTGTACACCCATTCCGTAGGTAATGATAGAGATATCATCTCCTGACCTAACGGTTTTGGCCTTGCCAATCTCTACAGTGTAGTAATCGTCAGGAACCTCTTCGGTGATAGATCGGTAGAGTGCTTTATGCTCAAAGTACAAATATGGATTTGGGTCTTCAATTGCAGCGTTTAACAGTCCTTTCGCATCGTACGGGTTGGAGGGATATACAATTTTTAGACCTGGAGTGTGGAAAAACCATGCTTCATTACTTTGAGAATGATACGGACCTGCACCCACACCAGCGCCTGTTGGCATTCGCACAACTACGTCAGCATTTTGTCCCCACCGATAATGAGATTTGGCAAGATTATTTATAATCTGATTGAAACCACAGGTTACAAAGTCGGCAAACTGCATTTCTACCATTGCCTTCATGCCTTTGATGGATAATCCCAATGCTGTTCCAATGATTGCCGATTCACATAAGGGTGTATTTCTTACACGCTCTCTGCCAAACTGATCGATGAAGCCTTCCGTAATTTTGAAAACCCCGCCGTAATCGCCAATGTCTTGTCCCATTAAGACGAGCTGAGGATACTTTTCCATGCTTTGTTTCAAGCCATCTGATATGGCGTCTACAAATCTTTTTTCGCTCCTTTTTTCGGCTTGAGGTGCAATTACTTCCTGTTTAAATGGATTGTAAATATCAGCTAATTCACGCTGGATGTCACCTGCTATCGGCTCTTCCTGGTAGGCAGTATCTACCGCTACATTGATAGTGTTTCGAATTTCTTTTTTGATTGTTTTCAGCTGTTCTTCGTTCAGGGCATTTTCAGACAGCAGAAACTTTTCATAGTTTTCTATTGGGTCTTTTTTGGCCCAGAATTCCATCAGGTCTTTGGGTACATACTTGGTGCCTGAAGCTTCTTCATGCCCTCTCATCCTGAATGTATTGGCTTCTATGAGCATCGGTTTGCCATTCTTCCTTACTTTTTTCAAAGCTTTATCGAGTGTGTCGACAACCTCCAGAATATTGTTACCATCGATGCTAATGGCTTCTATTCCGTAACCTGGTCCTTTATCAACAAAAGACTTAAATCTAAACTGCTCTGAGCTGGGGGTAGATAGTCCATATCCATTATTTTCTACAACAAAAACAACCGGAAGATCCCAGACCGCAGCAACATTTAATGCTTCATGAAAATCTCCTTCGCTACTGCCTCCGTCTCCGGAAAAAACCAAAGTAGCTTTCTGGTCTTTTTTCAGCTTATTGGCTAAAGCAATTCCGTCAGCCAGGGCTAATTGTGGACCCAGGTGAGAAATCATGCCAACAATATGGTGCTCTTTGCTTCCAAAGTGAAAAGATCGATCCCGACCTTTGGTAAAACCGCTTGCTTTTCCTTGAAATTGCGCGAAAAGCCTTTCAAACGGAACTCCTCTCGTTGTAAAAATACCAAGGTTTCGGTGCATGGGGAGGATAAACTCTTCTTCATCCATTACCAGAGCGGCCCCTACCGAAATTGCCTCTTGTCCTATTCCAGAAAACCATTTGGAAATTTTTCCCTGCCTCAAGAGAATCAGCATTTTTTCCTCTATTAGGCGTGGCGTTACCAGAGATTTATAGATCTCGATAAGCTTTTTGTTAGATCGTCTGTTTTTCTTAAAAATCATTTTTTGGGTTATTTGCCTACAAATGTATCATTTCGATAGACATAATCACGATAGATATTCTGTAGAATGCTGCTGATTTTTTCAAATAGGTCAATTTTTTAAACTATGATAAATAGTTAATTGGTACCTCATCAAGCTGATCGGAATCGCTTCCGGCTGATATGAATAGTGAACTTTTGTGAATACCTGATAACTATCTGCTCAAAATATCCTGAATACATTAGTTTTGCCTTCTTTGCAGAAGTAGCTGATATGATTATGTGATTTTTGAATCATTTGATGTCTTGAATGGTTGATCTGATGGTTTTCTTATCTTGAAAATGATTGTTTTGAAAGACTTTGAAACCGTAGTATCTGCAAACAGTTTATACGATAAAATTAAATGATTCAATACCAAGAATTTACCCTGGATAACGGGCTGGAAGTAATCGTTCATGAAGAACAAAATACCGAACTCGCTGTTGTAAACTTACTGTATAAGGTAGGTTCACGCGATGAACACCCCGACAAAACAGGCTTTGCCCACCTGTTTGAACACCTGATGTTCGGAGGGTCGGTTAATGTGCCTTCTTACGATGAACCACTGCAAAAAGTGGGGGCTGACAACAATGCCTACACCACACCTGATATTACAAATTATTACGTAACACTACCAGCAAACAACATTGAGACAGCATTTTGGCTGGAAAGCGACCGGATGTTAAGTCTGTCTTTTGATCCTAAAGTATTGGAGGTACAGAGAAAAGTTGTCATCGAAGAGTTTAAGCAACGTTACCTCAATCAACCTTATGGCGACATCTGGCTTAAGTTGAGACCTTTGGCATACGAAAAACACCCTTACAATTGGGCGACAATAGGAAAGGAAGTATCGCACATTGAGGAAGCTACAATGGATGATGTGAAAGCCTTTTTTCAAAAATACTACATTCCTAACAATGCAATATTGGTGGTTGCTGGTAAAGTAACTGTCGATCAGGTGAAGGCACTTTGTAAAAAGTGGTTTGCCCCTATCCCTAAAGGTAAGGATATAGAGCGGAATTATCCGGTTGAGGGTACTCACAATGGTAAAAAATCATTGAGGGTTACTGCTAAAGTTCCAACTTCAGCTTTTTATAAAGCCTATCATATGCCAGCAAGGAGTCATGCGGACTATTTCCATTTAGATATGCTCAGCGATATTCTTGGCAGAGGTAAATCATCCAGATTATATGAATCATTGGTTAAGAAAGAAGAAGTTTTTAATAGCGTAGGTTGTTTTCTAACCGGATCAGCTGATCCTGGTTTGTTTGTTATCTCAGGAAAGCTGACTAAAAATGTTACGCTGGAAGAGGCAGAGGAAAAAGTAGACGCTTTGGTAAAGGATTTTCTCAATTCCGAGCTGACCGATGAAGAACTCACGAAAGTAAAAAATAAAGCAGAATCAAGCCTCTTGTTTTCTGAAACTGAGTTGTTGAATCGCGCGACAAACATGGCTTACTACAAGTTTCTCGGAAATATAGAGCTGATCAATTCCGAAGTGGACAAAATCAAGGCAGTGAGTGCGGAAAAAATTAAAGAGCTTGCCAGCAAATATCTGACTGAGGATAACGCAGCAGTTTTACATTACCAAGCAGAAAAATAACCAGATGAAACCAAATATAAGAGTTGGATACGGATATGATGTGCACGCATTGGCAGAAGGAGTTGATTTTTGGCTGGGAGGTATTAAAGTACCCCACACACATGGTGCCTACGGACATTCAGATGCTGACGTCCTGATTCATGTGATTTGTGATGCCCTGCTGGGGGCAGCAAATATGAGAGATATAGGTTATCACTTTTCTGACAAAGACCCGAAGTATAAAGGAATTGATAGTAAAATTCTTTTGAAAGATGTATTGGTGCTGCTACGTGATGCTGGTTATGAAGTTGGAAATGTGGACATAACAGTTTGCCTGGAAAGGCCGAAGGTGAACCCTCATATTCCTGAAATGAAAAAGTGTTTGTCTGAGGTAATGAATGTTGAGGAAGGTGACATTTCCATCAAAGCGACGACCACCGAAAAATTAGGATTTGTTGGTAAAGAAGAAGGAGTTGCGGCCCATGCGGTGGCGCTGATATACAAATCTTAACCTCGATTGGTTGATTTAATACGAGTTGGTTTTTTGGGGAAGGAGAATTATTTTCAACATTTCACAATTGATGTATGATCGATAAGAACCTAATCAGCCAAAAATATTGTGTTACATTAGGTCAATGATACTATCTAATTATTTCTACAATCGTCTTACAGTCTAAGAGAATGTCCAAACATTATCATTTTATTCTGCACAAGCCATTTGGTTTTCTTTCGCAGTTTATCACCGATTTTAAGAAAAGCCGTACCGGGTTGCTGGGAGAAATCCATGATTTTCCAAAAGGTACTATGTCTGTTGGCAGGTTAGATAAGGATTCTGAAGGATTGCTGTTGCTGACCACCGATGGCAAAGTCAGCAATTTGGTCACCAGTAGAAAGGTTCAAAAAGAGTACTATGCCCAGGTGGATGGTGATATCTCAGAGGAAGCGGTCAGAATGTTGGAAAAAGGAGTCGAAATTGGCGTTGACGGACAGAGGTATCTAACCAAAGCAGACAAAGCTTTTAAAATAGAACCAAAACCTGATTTTCCTCCCAGGATCAAAAAAATCAGAGATGAGCGGCACGGACCTACCAGTTGGGTGTCATTATCAATTTCAGAAGGGAAATTCAGGCAGGTGAGAAAAATGACTGCTGCTGTGGGTTTTCCTACTCTCAGATTAATCAGAGTTAGAATTGGTAACATTCATTTAGGAAATTTAAAAGCCGGAGATTTTACGGAGGTAGAAAACTTCGATATCTGATTCCACGTATGTAAACAGTATGCAACTGGATGTATTAGAAAAATTTATACTACTCGCTCATCACCCCGAAAAAAAACGATACCTCATTTCCGAGCTTTATGTGAACTATGGTATTATAGGTGCGATGCTGCTCGATCTTTCTTTATTAAATAAACTGGACCTTCGCGGCGAAAATCTCGTGATAACAGATCGAAATGATATCCCAAACCCAATGGTTGCAGAAGTAGCCAATGACATTCACAAATCCGGAAAGCAAAAAAAGGTGAAGTTCTGGGTGATGAAATATGGTCGTAAAGCAGCTAAATACCGACATAAGATTTTAGAAAGCCTGGCAGAAAAAAATGTTATTGAAATAGAAAGAAAGAAATTTTTAGGTGCGTTTCCCTACATCAAAACCAGGGTGATAGATAGGCGAATACAGGAAAGTTTAGCTCGAGATGTCAAAAGCAATGTTTTTAATCACAGAGATATCAGTGAGGAGGATACAATCATGCTGGGACTGGTAGAGGCATGTAAAATGTACAAGGCGCTTAGTAACGACAGAAAGGAAATCAAAAAGATGAAGGCCAGTCTTAAAAACATCCTGAAAGAAAGCCCGATAGCAGATTCTATCGACAAAACTGTGAAGCAGGTACAATCGGCTATTATGATTTCAATCATTGCGTCTACGACAGCAGCTACTACTGCCACAACAGCAACTTCCAATTAATTACAAAACGGAAGTAAGTTGTACCTGTGACTGATCGGGTTATCCTTCCTTCACAATAATGCCCATGTTCTCCATCAGTTTGCTTGCATTGAAACTTCTGCAAGGCCCAGGTGTCAGCTTGTAATCAAAAATGATTTTGTCATTTTCAATAGTGCTATTAAAGCTGAAATTCACCATCAGGTCATCATCATCTGCCAATTGACTCAATGAAAGATCATGAGTAGAGATAAGACCGAAGCAGTTTTTCTTTGAGAGTTGTCGGGCAAGTGAAACGGCGCCTTTGTGTCTATCCTCTGAATTGGTACCTTTCAATACTTCGTCGATGACATAAAAGGTAACAGGATTTTCTTCAACATGATCCAGCAATGTCCTTAGCCTCTTGAGTTCGGCGTAAAAAGAACTGGTACTTTCTTCCAGATTATCCTTTGTTCTCATGCTGGTGAACACATCCATTGGGAAGATTTCAAATGCTGACGCACAAACTGGTGCGCCGGACTGAGCCAATACGATATTGATGCCCAGCGTTCGTTCGAACGTAGATTTGCCTGACATATTCGACCCGGTGATGATGACAACTTCACCTTTTCTGCTGATTTCAAAATCGTTTGATACTCTTTTGTCTGATTCTATCAGCGGGTGACCGATTGCAGACCCTTTCAGTGTAAATTCCTGACTGGAGAATGATGGAAATACATGGCCCTGAACCAGATAAGCGTATCCCGAAATACTGATCAAAGCGTTGATCTCATCAACGACTTCAAACCATTTTCTGATATTTGACCTTTCGGTATTTTTCCATTTTACTGCCTGATCCAGCAGGTGAAAATCCAGCATAAAAACAGGTGATAGCAATACATAGAAGAAGCCTGCCCTGGCACTAAACCTAAATGCCAGCTTGTCCAATTTTCTGATGGCTGCTGATGCTTGACCGTCATTTAAATCACTTTTCAGCTGCTTCAATTTACGACTATCAAAAGATTCGGTTTCTATTGCTTCTATGAGTTTCAGATAGGTTCTAATGATGAGGTGTGATTGATTGAGTTGCTCTCCCAATTCTTTACAACGATTATAGGTGATGCTCAAAAGAACAGCATTGATTAAAAAGCTAAAAACAAAAAACTGATAGGGGAGCCCGTCAAACATTGTGAGGCCTAGTAAGGTCAGGTTGATTAGTGAAAGCACAGTCCCTAATATCCGTAGTCCTAGTAGATTCTTTGATTTTTCCGGTTGATCGGCCCATTCGAAAAGTTCTTCCAGCTCGGTATTTTCCTTATTAAATCCTTTTTTATTAACAATTACTCTGGCAATTGCCAGCAGGTTTTGTGTCCAATCCTGTTTGTCTCCTAGTTCACGAACGGCTTCCTGTCTCATCATTGTTGTTTCTACTGAACTTTTTGATTTCATCCAGTTAGCCAGGAGCAGGCGTGCACGCTTGAGAGGTGATCTGTTGATTAGCTGAAACAAAGAGTGTTCGCCGAAGATGTCCAAATCCTGAGAATAGGGATGATGATCATCTTCAAACTCTGCACCGTTGTAAAGGCCGTCGAGTTTCAGTTTGAATCTGGCAATTTCTTCCTTGTTAATCGTCGACAACTCTCTATGTAGCTGCAATTGATAGTCATACTTTTTATGTTTGATGATCAGGAATATGAAGAGGATCAGAACCAGAGAAGTTGTGATCAGGTAGAGATTCTCAAATCCGGAATTATATAAGATCACCAGGTTGGCGATGAAAGCAAGGAAGGTGATAACCCTGAAGAAGGAAAGAGTCCTAACCCTGGTAGCATAAAATGATGCTTTTTTATCAGAATTATTGATTCTTTCTTCCAGCGATTTAGTAATGTTCATATAAAAGCAAACTAACGATTAATAGTGTTGTGTGGTTTACATATGTGCTTATTGATTGTGAATTTTAACAAGCAGGAGCAAAAATACGTATATCCTTGAGGATTTATTGAAAAGGGAACATAAAGTGTAAGTCTTTCGATAGACCTTGTTGGTTTGCTTGAAAATCTTATTTGCGTTGAACATATTGAAATCTATTGAATAGTTGAAAAGAGATGGGAGAACATAAAAACAAAAAAGAGGCAGAGTTAAAGAAGAGGTTTGCTGAAATGAAGCGAGCACATCAGGAGAAACCCGCCCAGGATGAATTTTCTGATGAGGTCATTGGCACTGATGGCGTGATCTCTGAGAGAAATTTCAAAAAGAATTTGGGTTGTGGCGGGTAGGTTAAGATTATCTGGTTTTCAAAGATACATTTCATTTAGATGCTATCAGATACCCGAAGATTAGCAGTGTTGAAAATAACTAATTTTACTGTACGTTGTTAACATTTGAGTTAGTGGAATTTTTTAGTTAGCAGTATTAATTGAAAAAAATATTGTAT
>JBCBHL010000231.1:0-12035 GCA_038525605.1 Bacteroidota bacterium | reverse complement strand
TTTTCTTTCTAATCTGATTTTAGCGCCAAAAAATCGGATCGCGTCTAAAATGTATGAGGCACATCCTTAGAAAACTCATGTTACTCTACAAATACATTGCTTGAACTAAAAAAAGACCAAGCAAAAAAGCTGAGAATTAGCAAAAAATCAATACGTAATCATCGGACTTTATCAATTCGAATTAACAGTTAAGTTAATCATGAAGGAGGGTGGGTTGTCCAATGCCGGCGTGAATCATCTTTTATTTTAAGGAAAGACTTAACAGTATTGTAATCAGGTAATTAAAAGATGATTTTCGGCAGTGGTCTCTTTTTCTTTTGATTCGTTTTCTTTTAGAGAAGCAAAAGAAAATGAATGATATCCTAAGGGTGGGTTATTTAGATAATAGGTTTCTTCAAAAGCCCATGTATTATAGCTACTCCTTAGAAATTAAGTATTATCAAAAAAAATCCCTGACTCGTTAAATCAGGGATTCGAATATCGTTCTGTGAGGACCTTCCCTCAATCGTAAACTAGCTGCTTATTTCTTGCCTTTCCACATTTTGATAGCATCGTCGTTCAGCTTCACATAGTCTGCATTATTGGCAGCCTGAGCTGATTTCTTGCTTACTTCTGCAGTCTTAATAGCTTCTTTATAATTACCCATTTCAGCCTGAATCATCGACTTGGTTCTGATCATCCAGAAAGCATTAGGTCTGATTTCGATTGCTTTGTCAACCCACGTGAGTGCTTTATCAAGATCTTTTTTCAAACCAAGGTAGTAACTCGCAGAATTGTGGTAATCATTTGCCAGTGAAATGTCAGGATTTTTTGCAAATCTTTCAATTTGAGCGATCACTGCAGCGTCAGTATCTACAGAAATCTTAACAGGAACAATCACTTTATCCCACATCATATAAAGCGTAGCACCTGTATTGGTCATGTCATTGATATCAATAGTAAATGATTCAACAGATCGTGATCCCATTACTGGAGTTACGTTGAATCTCACTAATTCCTTAGATTCATCATATCTGGCAACATTACCTCCTAACGACAGGTCGTTATAAATCATAACGGTCCACTGACTTTTACCAGGCTTAGTATAAATAGCATATGTTCCTGCAGGAATCGTTTTGCCTTCTAATTTAGCTTCGGCACTTAGCGTAATTTTTGTAGAGCCATTAGCACCCGTTCTCCATACTTTATCAAAAGGAACAAGATTTCCGAAAATCTCTCTGTCTTTTTTGCCAGGACGGGAGTAATCAACCGTAAAATCAACTAATCCAACCTTTTGCATTACCTTTCCGGCCGGGCTGGGAGCAGGGGTTTGTATTTGCTGCCCGATAACACTGTTTGTTGCACATAACAAAAGTATCAACGCAATGAATGTGAATTGTTTGGTTCTTAACATCGTTTCTTAAATTTGTTTAAACTTTAAAAGAAATATTTGATTCTTCAAACATACGCAGAAAAGTGATTAAACTCAGTAAAGAATTTTACCTAAGGGATGATGTAGTTCAAATTGCACAGGATTTGATAGGCAAATTTTTGTTTACTTCTATAAACGGTCAGAAGTGTGGTGGAATCATTGTAGAAACAGAAGCTTACAATGGCAGAACCGATAAGGCCTGTCATGCCTACCTGAATAGAAATACCAACAGAACTAAGGTGATGTTTCAGCAAGGTGGTGTTTCCTACGTATATCTCTGCTATGGCATTCATTATTTATTTAATATTGTAACCAATATCGAAGGCTTGGCAGATGCCGTGCTGGTAAGGGCCATCCAACCTGTGGAAGGCATTGATGAAATGGAATTGAGAAGAGGAATGTCTGTAAGTAATAAAGCGTTGACTTCAGGACCGGGAAGTATGAGTAAAGCACTTGGTATCACCCTGGATCAATACGGTGCAGACCTTTGTGAGGACAGGGTCTGGATAGAGGACAGATCAATAGATTCTTTTGAAATTGAAGCCCGAAAAAGAGTAGGAATAGATTATGCCAAAGAAGACAAAGATCTTCCCTGGCGGTTTGTCATGAAAAGTAACAAATGGGTCAGCAGACCAAAATTTGGTTTATTATGAGTATAGTAATCATTGCGCCCACTAGGGATTGCAGTCAATGGATAGAACAACTACTAAAACTGGACGAATCCCTGGAAATAGAAGTATATCCTGAGGTTTCAGATCCATCTAAAGTTGAATGTGCTGTGGTTTGGCTGTATCCTCATGGTGTACTGAATGAGTATCCGAATCTGAAACTCATTTGTTCTATGGGAGCGGGAGTAGACCATATTTTAAAGGACCCCGACTTGCCACATGTTCCGGTGACGAGGGTGGTGAGTGAGCGACTGGCTTTTTCGATGAATACCTATGTAGCAATGGCCGTGCTAAACTTACATAGAAACTATGATAAGTATCAGGCAGATCAGAAAGCAAAAATATGGGATCAAAAGACTTTTCCTGAGATCGATGTTTCGGTTGGTGTATTTGGGTTTGGATACCTGGGAAGACAAATTGGGGAGACGCTGAAAAATATAGGGTTGGAAGTACATGGCTTTAGCCAAACTAAAAAAGAGGTCCCTGGTATTGAAACTTACGGTAAAGATAACCTGGATGAGTTTTTACAGCGGATCAATGTGCTGGTAGGTGTATTGCCAATGACCGAAAATACAAGAGGTATTTTTAATATGAAGTTGTTTGAGAAGCTGAAACAGCCAACATATTTTATAAATGTAGGACGCGGAAATCAACAAGTAGAAAAAGATATTTTGCTGGCGCTTGATAAGGGATTACTTTCAGGTGCGATGCTCGATGTTTTTGAGCAGGAGCCACTTCCCAGGGACAGTCCGCTATGGCATCATCCTAAAATCAAATTAACACCCCACATTGCAGGCATTACAAATCCGGATGCAGCCGTGCCACAGATTTTTAAGAATTACAATGCTATGAAAAAGGGGAATCCTTTGTTTAATGAAGTTGACAAGCAAAAAGGCTATTGATAAAAATGCAAAATCCCGGGACGTTAAGTCCACGGGACACAAATTTTAAGCATACTACAGTTTAAATATCGATAGCTGGATTATTATAAAAGTTAAATATAAAATTAATTTAGTAATATAAAAATAAATTTTAATTTATTTTGTTATATATAAAGTTAAAAAAATCATATTAATGAAGCTTAAAGTCTTGCTTTTCCTATTGTTTTTAAGTTCGTTTAACTTATTAGCACAGATTGAGATTTACTCGCCGGCATTGCCATTTACCGAAAAAATCAATTCGAGGTATTATGAGAAATCACCTGTATTACATCCGTCCGGTGAGATGCTCTTTTTTGTAAGAGCAAATGATCCGCAGAACATTGGAGGCATCAACGATGCAGGTGATATATGGATGAGTAAACTGGATAGTCTGGGAAACTGGGGCACACCAGTCAACATAGGTGATGAGGTTAACGATAAGGAAGGGAATTCTCTGATTGGCTTTTTGAACGATGGTCAATATATGCTATTGGCCGATCAATATGGTCAAGCAAGATATGCACCAAGAGGTATCTCGATTAGTGAGTTCAGAAATGGGAAATGGCAAGCCCCGGTTAATTTGGATATTCCTTATTTTGATAAGAAATCAAAACATATTGCAGGCAGTCTTTCAGCGGATGGGAATGTACTGATACTGTCAATGGAGTCTTTTGGCTCATACGGTGTGGAAGATTTATATATCAGTGAGAGACAAAATAATGGTAGCTGGGGAGGTCTTATCAACCTTGGAAAAACTATCAATTCAAAATATCAGGAACTTACAGGCTTCCTTTCAGCCAATAATGAATACCTGGTTTTTTCATCCAACAGACCCAATGGTATCGGGAGTTTTGATCTTTGGGTTGCTAAAAAACAAGGTAGTAGCTGGAAAAAGTGGTCGGAACCGGTATTGCTAAATGATCTGGTCAACAGCAAGGGTGCCGATTTTGATTTTCATTATTTGCCTCAAAGTGAATATGCGTTTTTCACTTCTACCCGCAACAGCGATGGCTATGGCGATATCAAGCAAGTGAAAATGAAAGGAGATTCTTTGCCCGAGAAGGTCACTTTATATCTTGCGCCTAATACGATGATTCTCAAAACAAAGGTGACTGATGCCAAGTCTGGTAAGCCACTCAGTGCAAATCTGGATATCACTGAAATGAATTCTCAAAAACAGACACAAAAATCATCTTCCATCTATGGAGAGGCCAGTTTTGTAGTCGTTGATGACGAACAGCTTGACATCAAAGTTGCAAAAATCGGATATGTGCCTATTGAGTTAACGCTTGACGTAAAGTCGCTATCCAAAGACTCCGTATATCAGATAAAACTGGAACCACTGGAGGTTGGCAACACGGTCCGGCTGGAACATATTTTGTTTGAAAGAGCCAGTGATCGATTTCTATCAGGCTCAGAAAAAGAACTTGAGTTACTCTATCAGATGATGGTTGACAACCCTGACGTTTCTATTTTCCTGGAAGGACATACCGATAGCTTCGGTAATCCCAAATCCAATCAGCGGCTTTCGCAGGAGAGGGTAGATGCTGTGAAGGACTATCTGGTTTCTAAAGGAATAAAGGCCAACAGAATAGACGGAAAAGGTTTTGGCGGCACCAGACCCATTGCCGACAACAGTTCTCAGGAAACCAGAAAACTAAACCGAAGAGTGGAATTCAGAGTCACCGCTAATTGATCGTGAGCAGTAACTCTTATAATAGAAAGTAGATGAAATGAGATAGACCTACTCATCTCAGAACCTTTATAGAACACTTTTATCGGTGGATTGAAGTAAATCTAATATCCTTCTGCCGTGCCGTAGTTTCTTGGGTCGGAAGCACCTTCCAATTGGCCATCGGGTAAAACCATGATACAATCCATTTTCCCGTAAGCTCCTCGTTCTTCCATTTTATGTCCTAGTCTTTGGAGTTGACCGAGTGTTTTTTCCGATAGAGTCCCTGATTCATACAATACCCTGTTGGGTAGCCACTGATGATGGACACGTGGTGCAGATACGGCTTCTTTCATGGTCATTTGATGATCAACCACATTCAGAATCGTTTGGAATACGGAAGTGATGATGGTTGAACCTCCGGGGGTACCGACAACCATTGCCAGCTGACCATCTTTGGTGAGGATAGTGGGTGTCATAGAACTTAACATTCTTTTGCCGGGTGCGATAGCATTTGCTTCGGCCCCCACTAATCCAAACATATTTGGGACACCGGGTTTCGCACTAAAGTCATCCATTTCGTTATTGAGGAAAAATCCGGCACCTTTTACCATAACCTTACAGCCAAAATAACCATTGATCGTCGTAGTTATCGAAACAGCATTTCCATCTTTGTCTACAACAGAAAAGTGGGTAGTTTCCATACTTTCGATCACATCTACTTTACCTTCTTTGATTTTTTCTGATGGAGTTGCTTTATTTTTTTCAATGTCGGAAAACCTCTCTTCATTGTATTTTTTGCTTAGCAGCATTTCGACGGGTACATCATAATAGTCCGGGTCGGCGAGATGTGTTGCTCTGTCAGCATATACTCTTCTTTCGAGTTCCGTCATTATATGGATGGTGTTCGCGGTATTATGGCCGGATTTGCCAATGTCATAGGCTTCAGCTCCGGCTAATAGTTGTAGCAATGCTACTCCACCACTACTGGGAGGAGGCATGGAAATGACCTCATAACCTCTGTATTTCCCTGTAAGCGGCTTTCGCCATTTGGCTGAGTAATTAGCCAGATCTTCTTTAGTAATGTAGCCCTTACCCAGCCTCATTTCTGCAACAATCTGATTAGCTACTATTCCTTTATAAAAGCCGTCGCGACCAAAATCTCTTATAAAACTAAGCGTACCTGCCAGCTCTTTGTGGTAGATGACATCACCAGCTTTCCAGGGTGTGTCTTTGATGTAGTAATTGTGGTCATTGTCATACTTTTTAAACAACTCCTGATATTTATTGATATTTTGAACATCGATCTCATAAAGCTCTACACCATTGAATGCAAAATCTATGGCGGGTTGGATTAGCTGCTCCATTGGGAGAGACCCGTACTTTTCGTGCAGTTTGAACATACCATCAACAGAACCCGGAACTCCAGCTGCCAGATGCCCTTCAGTACTTAACTTCGGTATTACATTCTTTTCTTGATCGAGATACATGTCTTTGCTGGCCAGGGCAGGTGCCTTTTCTCTAAAATCCAAAGCGCCGGTTTGGCCATCAGTGGTTCTGAATACTGCAAAACCACCACCACCGATGTTACCGGCTACAGGATAAACTACAGCCAGGGTAAACTGAATGGCAATAGCAGCATCAAATGCATTACCGCCTTTTTTGAGTATTTCTTTTCCAATCTGTGAGGCAAGCGGATGTGCTGTGGAAACCATCGCTGAGTCACCGATTACTCCCCGGTTGGAGTTTTGAGATTGATCTGTGGAGGTGTTGACCTGACTGGTGCAACCAATGGCAAGGATTGCCAGACAAAGAAAGAAATGCTTCATAAAAAAATAAGTGTTAGACAAGATCACGATTATTAAATATTTAAGCTACCTAAAAAGCAAGGAACAGATTTGATCGCTCAAATACCAGTTATTAAGAAATCGGGATATTTTGTATTAATTATATCTTTTTTTAACAGTCTTTACTCTTTTTCTGTATTTATCTTTTTTTGGATTGTAAGGTCTTTTCCGGGTAATGGGTTGAACAGTTTTGACTGAATTTGATTTTCGTTGGCATCCACCGAACATACCACCGCCTAACACCAAAAGACTGATTAGCAACACTTTGATAAATACACGACTGAGTAAAAATTTCATTTCTGAAAATTAAGCATTGTTTTTCTCATATCAATACGAATAGATCAGAAACATATTGTGATTTATCTTTTTAAACTGAAGCTAATTCTTTGATTTTATGATGAATATCCATATCCTCGGTGCCTTTAAAATTAAGGTGGATATTTTTTAATTCAGCAGTGAACGTGAAATCTTCAATGGTTTCGATCACATCGTTATCTATAAACTCTGCTTTGGTCAGATCTATCGTTACATGTGAATTTTCAGGAAGGTTTCTCAAAATATTTCTGATAGATGCTTTGTTCAGGAAAGAGACATCTTTATTGATTTGCAGGATATAGTCCTGATCATTTTTCTGAACAACCTTGATGGCTTTTCTCATATTGGTTCTCACCACAAAGAATATACCTACTGCAATTCCGACCATGATCCCCTGAAGGAGATTTGTTGCCATAATCGCTACGATGGTTACGATAAAGGGAATGAATTGTGACCAGCCTTTGTCCCACATCGTTTTGAACAGAGAAGGCTTCATTAACTTATAGCCAACTACCAGTAATATTGCAGCCAGACAGGCCTTTGGGATCATATTGAGGTGTTTGGCCAGAAAAATAGCACTGAACAGGAGCAGAAAACCGTGGACTACTGCAGACATTTTCGTTTTGGCACCCGAGCTAACGTTTGCGGAACTTCTGACGATTACGGCTGTTATCGGCAGACCGCCGATTAATCCCGATATTAAATTCCCCAGCCCCTGGGCTTTCAATTCTCTGTTGGGTGGCGCAATTCTTTTATATGGGTCCAGTTTATCCACCGCATCAAGACTTAACAGGGTTTCGAGACTGGCGATGATGGCGATTGTAATCGCGGTGATATAGACACTTTTATTGTTGAAGTAACTCCAATCGGGAAACTGAAAGTAAGAGGCAAATTCAGAGAAATTTTTTGCATTCGGCAGATTTACTACATGATCATCCTGTAGAAAAAGGGATTCAGTTCCCTGGAACAGAAGCATATTTGTCAGTACGCCAAAAATTACTACTACCAGCGGGCCAGGAATAATTTTAGAAAATGACTTATTTTTAATGAAGTCCAAACTCCAAAGAATTAATATCGACAGAGAAACGACTGAGATGATCAGTGCTCCGATGGAAATATTTTGTACTGCCAGGATGATTTCAGTAAATGTATTTTCACCATCCGGCTGAAAAAACGCTTCTTCCCCTTCGTAATTCTGGTCATCACCTAAAGCGTGTGGAATTTGTTTCAATATCAGGGTCAGTCCAATTCCTGCCAGCATTCCTTTGATGACTGATGAGGGGAAATAATGACCGATGATTCCCGCTTTTAGAAAACCCAGAACTAACTGAATGATTCCGGCAAACACTACTGCCAGAGTAAATGCCTGAAAGCTTCCAAGGTCGTTAATTGATGCTGCAACAATCGTTGCAAGTCCGGCAGCTGGGCCACTGACGGACAAATGGGAGCCACTTGCTATACCGATGACAATTCCACCAATTATCCCGGCAATGATCCCTGAGAATATCGGAGCTTTGGAAGCTAAAGCAATTCCTAAACACAAGGGCAATGCCACTAAGAATACGACTATACCAGAAGGTATATCAGAAACTAAGTTGGAAAATAACCCGGGTTTGTTCTCTGCCATTGGAATTAAACACTGAAAAAAGTAGATCCATCAAAAAATAGTTACCCGAAATACAAGATGATATTTGGACGATTCTATTTGCTGATTTAAGATACAGAAAATTTGATTGTACTGCTACTGTTTCGTTTGTGAAAATTCGATTTGATACAGTAAATCTCTGTTGATGATGATCAGATTTTATCAATTGCGTAAAAATTCTTAATCTTTTCTATGTTAGGCTTTTATAATAAAAGCTTTTTTGATATATTTAAGGACTTGCACTTAATGTACTATAAATCAACGAGTTATTTATACAGAGTTTACCTATGCAGCAAAAAGCGGAAATTAAAGAAAGTACCCCCAAAAGACCATTGGGATATAGAATGTACAGCATTAAGGGGGTTGATAAGACAATAATTGCAAGAAAAGGAGGTCCCTCAGCTGACCAGATTAAAAATGCCAAAGCTTACGAAGAAGTAAGGAATCATCAAAAGGAATTCGGAATAGCATCAATGCTCGCCAAAACATTAAGAAACAGCCTGTCTTCTGATATGTCCGAAATTTGCGAGACTTATGTTTCAGGTAAATTGACGGCGAAATTCAGAAATCTGGCCAAATTGGAGGAGGGCAAGACAGGCACAAGACCGTTAGTAGTCAGCAAGCACGGCCATCTTTTAAATGGTTTTGAGTTTAATCCGGAAAGACCTTATCAGAGTGTGTTTGGTGCTAAGTACTTCGTGAAAAGTGGTTCACAAAAGGGAAAAGTTATTTTACACTTCCCTGCTTTTATCCCGGAGAAGACTTTTCAATACCCTGAAGGTGCTACTAACTTTAAAATAAACGCCAGATTAGTCTCTTTATCTGATTATCTTTTCTCAGAGACAGAAAACTGTTATTATCCATCATGTGAAGATGATCACGGTAAATTCGGTTCTTATGAAAGTGCTATGCTGCCGATCTTGAAAATGCCTACCGAACCGATCACTACGCACGTGTCTGCAAATGGAGCCAAACCGTTAGACGACAATACTGGTGTTTTTCTGATTATGGCCATTAGATTTTTTAGATATGAGAGCGGGAGGTTTGAACACTTAGGCAAGCAGGGTGCCATGCAAATTCATCAGGTTTCTTAAGTAACTTTTTTCCCTGGATCATGTTATCATAAGTATGTCTATGATAACAACCTTTACTGATCAGCAATTAGCAAAATTCAGAACCGTAGGAGACAAAGATCTTTTTGAATTACTCAAAAAGCATGATCATCGTGTTTTTAGAGATATTTGGTCACTTAAAAATGACGAAGAGTTGTTCAGTGCTAAAAATCCGCAGGCATTAAAGAACATTGTTGAACAGCTATGCATTTTGCCAGACTGGTTCAAAGCTGATCAATTTCAACAATCGGAAAGTTTTTTTACAAATTACATGCAAGACCTGATGATGATGCTCGGTCTTGTTTCTCTTCCATATTGCTATGGTGGTGCTGACGGTTCCAAAGTATTGGTAGCGTCAGGGCGTATTCATACCAATACCACCAAGAGACTCATGGAGACGGGTACCTTCGTGTGGGACGTTTGTACGCCGGGGGCATTTTCAGGAAAGGGAAAAGGTTTTTTGTCTTGTCTGAAAGTACGCCTGATTCATCAGTTTACGAGAGATAAGTTACTAAAAGATGGATGGGACTCAGAAAAAGATGGATATCCTGTCAACCAGCTTGATCAGGCCGGGACTAACCTCTCTTTTTCACTAATTGCGATCAGGGCTATAAGAAAGACAGGTAAATCAATTGCCAATGATCAAATGGAAGCGTATATCCATCGGTGGAATGTCATATCCTCTTTGCTTGGGTTGCAGGATGCTCTTGTTATGGATTCTGTCCGAACTGCAAGTATGCTATCAAGGGCCATTGAAAGAATACAATTTAGAAAATCTGAGGAGGGTTTAGTACTAACCAAGGCTTTGATGGATAGTATCTTTGAGCAGGCCGGATTTAGCGATACCTACAAGCGCCTGTTACCGGCATATATGGGCTTTTTGATTGGAGAACCTACTGCTAAGTATTTAAACCTCGATCCGGGAGGTCGCATTAAGAATATGTTTGAATTTAACGGTATCCTTTCAAGTATGAAGTCAATCTTCCCGTGGCTGCCGGCTTTAGGTTTTGATAATCCCGGTAATCAGGGTGCTGAGGATATTCAGTCTTTTCTGGCTGAAATACCTATGCTTAGGTAGATTCCGATGGGAGTGAAAACACATTTACGTGGTGTCATTATAGCAGAATTATTGTTTTGAAGCTTGGTTTTTTAGTATCTTAGGAGGGACTTCTGATAATCTCAACTATTGATAATGGTAAACCTCGATTTAAGACTTATTGCTAGAATTGCTCTTGTTTCTATTTCCTTGATTTTTAATCATCACCTGCTACAGGCACAGAAAAAGCAGGTGAATGAGTTGTATGAAAAGGCGCTTTATGCCTTTAACAACAACCAGATAAAAGAGTCTATCATCTATGCCAATAGCGCACTGGCTTTAGATGAATGGAATACTGAAGTGCTTTATTTGCGGGCAAATGCTTTTGAGTTGGACGGTAAGATATCAGAAGCTATCATCGATTATGAGAAAATCACATTGGATGACCCGGGTTATCTGGAGGCTTATCTGGCGAAGGCAATTCTTTATTACAAGCAGAAGAATTATGAAACTGCATTGAAAAATATCGATGAGATAGAAAACTATGATGGTTTTGTGGAAACCAGAGCGGTTTTGTTCAGAAGTCAGTCTTATGGTTCCGGTTCGTCGGGTAGCATTTCTGGAGTAACATCCATGCAAGGATTAAAGAATGACATCACGTATTATAAAGGACTTATTTTTAGAGAATCTAAGAATTTGACAAAAGCACGAGAGGTTTTTAAGAACCTGATAAAACGTGAAGTGAAACCGGAATACTATGTTGCTTTGGGAATTACTTATGAGATGATGGCAAAGAAAGATAGTGCTAAGTTTGCCTATTTTTCAGCACTGAAAGTCGATAAAAATAATAACTCTGCTGCCTATCAGCTGCAATTGCTTGACCCAGATTTCACATTACCTGAGAACTTCGATACAGATGAAGATTTCCATTATGGACTGGCAAAGAAGGCTTATGAAGACTATAATAAGGGCAATTTCGAGTCTGCTTTGCAGTTATACTCCAAGGCTATAAAAATTGCTCCCGACGAGTCTGATTATTATGCTTCCAGAGGGCTGGTCTATGAGAAACTGAGACAATATGACCTGGCTATTTCGGATTATGATGTTGCACTGAGAAAAGACTCCAATTTTATTGTTAATCACTATAGGATTGGAAATGTACTCTATAAGCAAAAGAAATATGAAGCAGCGATTGCCAGGTACACCATTTACCTGTCTTACGTACCTGATGACGTAGATATATTGTACAATATGGGTTTGGCTTACCTAAGCTTGAAAAAGAGAGAGGAGGCTTGTCAAACCCATATTGTACAATATATCTACGTCAAGATCGAAAGACACGTCTGAACTCCAGTCACCGAGAGAAATCTCGTAATCCGTCTTCAGCTTGAAAAAGGGGGGGGGGGGGG
>JBCBHL010000230.1:0-12051 GCA_038525605.1 Bacteroidota bacterium | reverse complement strand
GGTCTGTTATGTTTTTTAACAGTTACCGAAAATTCAGTTACAGTGAGCTCATGAGCAGGGTTTGCGATGGTGACCACAAAGCTTTTGGTGAGCTTTTCGATCGCTATCAGCAAATGCTACAGAGTTATTTTCATAAGTTATTATGGAATGACAGGGAAATGGCGCAAGATTTCACACAGGAGCTATTTACAAAAATCATTAAGAAACCAGAGCTGTTTAATCAGCAGTTGAACTTTACAACATGGATTTTTACAATCGCTTCGAATATGTGTAAAAATGCTTACAGAAAAAAAGCTTATGAAACCGCTTACCTGGAGCAATTACCTTTGAAAAATACTGAATCGAAATATATAGAGGAAAAGATTGATGCTGACAAGAGGTTAGCTGAACTAGACAGGATTCTTGAAAAACTTGATGAAGATAAAAGGCAGATTTTTCTGATGCGCTACCAGCAGGATTTGAGTATCAAAGAAATTGCTGCCATCAGTGATTGTTCCGAAGGAACTGTAAAATCGAGACTATTCTACATCAGAAAACACATTATTGACTCTTTTGAAGAATCTCTCATTAATTGATAAGAAATGAAAGAATATACAGATAAAATAGAATCATTGGTTCAACAGTTTGATTACGACGAACTCAATGACGTGGATAAAAGTTTTGTAGTAGAAGTACTTGGTTCAAAAGAAGCATATACCTTGCTGAGGACTAGTATTTTACAAGCTAAAGCCTCTGCTGGTAGTTTCCGCGTTGATGGCAAAATGAAAAACACATTGGTCAGTGAGTTTAAAAACACCCGAAGAAGAAAGGCCTCCTCTCCTCTTTTGGCTGTCTTTAACAGGAAGATTCCTGCTTATTACAGTTTAATACTCTTGCTGCTGATGGCTTTGCCTTTCTTCTATTTGTTAACTAACAGGCCTCAGAACGTTGAGCCACAAATTACTTATGTAAACTTACCGGGTACTACTGACACCTTATACGTTTCAACTCCTGCGGATACAGTGTTTGTAGATAAAGTTGTTTATCAAAAGGTTTATATACCTGCAGAACCTAAAAAAGACGTTCTGTTAACCAGTAAACCAGTTTCAAAAGTAACAGAATCTTTTGCTGAATCTGACGTGAACACCTCACTTTCAGGTAATGCAGCACTAAATGATTTAATGATTTCGATTGAGTAAGTGATTTGCAGGCAATTGAGCGAACGGGTAAAAGTAGCAATAAGGTTTCCTTAACGATTAGCGTAAAAGGCAACACCGTTTCACCAGAGTATATGGGGTGTTTACTACGTTTTTCAAGCTATTGGCTAAAAACTGCTTTGACAGTCATCAGATAATTTGGAATTTCATGAATACCAATTAATTACTCACCAAACCAAATTACGATGAAAAAGAAAAAGCTAAAACTGGATCAAATCAAAGTATCAAGTTTTGTAACAGAATCAGATAAACTAAGAGCGGGTGCTGCTATCGACACGGGTTCTTCTGATTTTTTCAAAACAAGAGAAGCAATCTGTGATGCGAATACCAAGGTATTCTGTTCAAAGGATGTCATGTGTGATATTAGATATACATTCATGCATCCAAATACCGGTGGCTGTAAACATAGTGATATAGGCATTTGCCCTACTGATATTTGCCTTTAGACCATAAATAGCACTGTAATCGAGGCTAATTCTAAAAATATGAATTAGCCTTTTTGATGCTCTTACCTTTATCCAAGGATCATTAAATCACTTGTTTACCTTTTCTGAAGTTCAAAAGTCATTTATAAGTAAATACCTGAAAAACTTTGAATCTCTGAATAGTCAGGGGTTTAATTTTTCTAAAATGTGTATTAGCAACTTGTCGCTTACACCTGTTAACCTGCTATTGCTATATGTGCTTTTTCAATTGCAGTTTTAGACATTTTCTTCAATACCATCCCAATTGCACAAACTATGTAAATCATTCATTCCCTCAATAAAAGGGCTATTTACTAAAAACCGTTGTTTGTGATGCTGATTTATCGGGAACTTACCTATGATAAAAATATTTATTCACTATAACCAAAAAGCAATGAGTAAAAAAAGATTAAAACTAAAGGAAATCACTGTTACAAGTTTTGTTACGGAAATTGATCAATTAAAAGGAGGTGCAGTAACCGGTGCAATTAATCCACTTGACACCTTTGATGTAGAATGTGTTTCTTTTGTTACGGAAAACATTAATTGTTCAATGAGGTGCACTTTTCAGGGACCTTTAACTGGCGGCTGCAAGCAAAGCGAACAGATTATTTGCCCTACGAATGACATTCCAGTTATAACTGTCATACTATAGTATAATCAAAAAAAGCAAGAGGGGTCTCCATCATGATCGATGGAGCACTCCTTTTTGTCAAGACAGCTTCACCATAATTCTATCCTAGTCAAAATCAAGTATCTATAGAAAGATAGGGCTAAGTGACAAATAAAATTAGTTCTCTGACGCAAATGGGGAGATGAGAATTTTAAAAATATTAGAAACCTTCCATCAGTCGGGGGGTTGACTGAAGGGAAGGTTTCGTTGAGCAAGGTCAACTACTCAAAGAACTTAGTTACAGTCTCCAAGATCCGTGACACTTGTGGCATTCAAGACACAGTCAGCGCAATCAGCATCAATTTGCCAGTTTCCAGTAATTAAGATCTCATCTCCGGCACCTACACCTTGACCAAAGATTCCTATAGGAATCGTTCTCCCATTGATCGTATTGATAAAAAAGCATCCGCCGCTTTCCACCACACAGCCCTGCAAAGTAACCGGCCCATTGGGGCAGGTAGTGAATCTGGCTTGTTTTACCAATGGGTTATCAGTCTGATTTGTACCGGATCGGTACTCGAAAATTGTATAGGCTGAGGAAAATCCAAGAATGGCGACTATCACCAAACTCGTCAACATTAAAAATTTGCGATTCATAATTAGTTTATTAAGTGTTTCAAATAAATTAATTCTACCGACATTAAGGATTCATCTGGATGATTCCAAGGCAAGTAGGTATAGTAGAATTTAGATCTTTAATGTAATAAATGCGTGGAATGGAAATTCCGAAGGGTTTGTCTTTTTAACGCTTGTTTTTTTTCAATATTATATGGTTTTAAAATTTCCTGAAAAAAATCTGAAAGGTTTCTTAAACTTCTTCTGAATCGGCCACTAATAGCGTTTTGAGTGCTTGATACGGTTCACTTTCCAATTGTTGTCGGGCCAGTAAATGTAGCGAGCGAACTGGCTGTTCCGTTTTTCGCGCTTCTACCACTTCCTTAGTCTGTCGGTGCTTTGCCAGCTCTCCTTCATCAGGTAGTTTTTCCAGATTCCCTAAACGACCAAGGTTATTTCCTGTCAGTATTTCACTCATTCTAACTGACTCTGGTAATTGGTCAACTCCAATTCCTTTATTTCTTAACGGTTTTGGGATTTCAAAAACCGAGTCCTCGGTAACCCTGCTATACCAGTTTCCGCCCATTCTGGCCACCAAATCAATTTTGAACGGATCTATCTGTCCTGCTGAATCCAATACCGCATCATCGATATGAATCATCACTACTTCACAGATAACCAGGCTGCCTGCTCCCCCTTCATTTCCCAATGTTACAATATCCTTCACCACGCACTCAAATGATACCGGGGACTCTGCCACCCGTGGTGGCCTTACTTTTTCACTGGCAACCTCTGTCAATCCTGATTTTACAAATTCATTTACCCCATCGCCATATTCCGTGCTACTCAAAGACATTTGTTCCACAATGGCATAATTGACAATGTTGATGACCACTTCTTTCGTTTCTTCGACATTATGCAGTGAATGTTTGGTGGTGTTATCGCGCACTCTCCTGGTGGGCGAAAAAATCAGCACAGGGGGATTAGCACTGAAACAGTTGAAAAAACTATACGGACTTAAATTGACCTGACCTTTACTATTGATGGTACTGGCAAGGGCAATTGGTCGTGGAGCAACTGCCCCGGTGAGGTATTGATAGACTTGAGAAGTTGCTAATTCTGTCGGGTTTATCTTCATTTGTTTAGTTGCTTGATTAAGTGATGTAGTTGTTTAATAGCCAGGATAGCAGTGGCATCCTCTGTGGTTCGCGAAGCTGAACAACAGAGATATAACGGATAGCCTGAGCCTGGTGTCTTATATGCATTGTCTATTTTGCTTCTAATCATATGCAGGCAGAATTTCAGTTTTTACATGTCCAAACCCTACCCTTTTACCATCCTTTTGTGCAAAGGCTTTCATCGTTACCTGATCGTAATCCTCCAGAAATTTTCTCTGAGTTCCATCGGCAAGTACAATCGGTTTTTCTCCTTTCCATGTCAATTCCAACAGCGACCCATAAGAGTCAGGCGTTTTACCGCTGATAGTACCGCTGGCACACAAGTCGCCAACTCTCATATTACAACCATTCACCGTATGGTGTGTTAATTGCTGCGCCATAGTCCAGTACAAATATTTGTGATTACTCTTAGCAATCAGGGTTTCCGTTCCGCCCTTTGGTTTGAGCCATGCCTCCAGATTGATGTCATAAGAGGCTGTGCCATTGCCTTTTAAATAGGGAAGCAACTTTACATCCTGTTCAGGGCTTGCTACTTTGAATGGCTGTAGTGCTTCAATTGTTACAATCCACGGTGAAATGGAAGATGCGAAATTTTTTCCCAGAAACGGCCCCAGAGGAACGTACTCCCACTTCTGGATGTCCCTTGCCGACCAGTCGTTAAAAATCACCATCCCGAAAATATGATCTTCCGCCTCCTGTATCGGCACTGCTGTTCCCAATTTATTTTCTCTGCCAATGACAAATGCCATTTCAAGTTCGATATCTAGCCGTTCAGTAGTGCCGAAAACGGGTCTTTCAGCTCCATCAGGCATCATTTGTCCTTTTGGTCTGCGTACAGGCGTACCTGAAGGAATGATGGAAGAGGCTCTGCCGTGATAAGCAACAGGAAGGTGTTTCCAGTTAGGCATCAGTGCCTTCTCCTTCCCACGAAACATGATCCCTACATTGGTGGCGTGTTCAAGACTGGAGTAGAAGTCGGTATAGTCGCCGATTGCTACAGGAAGGTGCATTTCTACTTCTGTTTGAGGAATCAACAAATTGCCTTGCTGCTCTATTAAAGGACTGTTTTGCTCTGTTAACAACTCTGTAATCCTCTTTCTCACGTAAGACCAAACAGCTTTTCCTCCGGCGATAAACGCATTTAAAGAGTCGTTGATGAATATTCCTTCATTCAGGAGACTATGCACCAGCAAACCAGAACGCTGCAGGCCATCCAAATCTATGACATACTCCCCTATTGCAATTCCAGCTTTTCTTTTACTGCCTTTGATCGAAAAGATTCCGAAGGGTAGATTGTGAATAGAAAAATCAGAGTCTTCTGGAATTTCTAACCATGTTTTTAGTTGCATTATATTCTAATTACGAATTAGATCATCATGTTTTATGCATTTGCTTGTCGGCTAAAAGGGTGCCCTTAAAGCGTACCCCTCAAAGCCTGCTCTCTTTCTATTGCTTCAAACAAAGCCTGGAAATTTCCTTTACCAAAACTCTGGGCTCCTTTTCTCTGGATAATTTCAAAAAACATAGTAGGCCTTGGCTCAACAGGTTTTGTGAAAATCTGTAGCAAATAGCCTTCATCGTCTCTGTCGATTAGGATATTGAGATTTTTCAGAGGCTCCAGGTCTTCATCGATTTCTCCTACTCTGTCCAGTACGTGATCGTAATAGTTGTCAGGCACATACAGAAAATCGACTCCCCTGTTTCTTAACTGGGTCACCGTTTCTATGATATTGTCTGTTGCTACTGCAATATGCTGAACACCACCAGTTCCATAAAAATCAAGGTATTCCTCCACCTGCGAGCGCTTCTTTCCTTCCGCGGGCTCATTGATTGGGAATTTAATTCTTCCATTTCCGTTGCTTACCACTTTACTCATCAAAGCGGTATAATCCGTGGAAATATCTTTATCATCGAAGGAGACGATCTGAGCAAAACCCATCACTTTCTTGTAAAAATCCACCCATTTGTTCATCTCCCCTAAAGCTACATTTCCCACCATGTGGTCTATGTATTTCAATCCGGCAGGTTCCGGGTTATAAGTTGATTCCCACCTTTCAAACCCTGGTAAGAAGACACCATTGTAGTCTTTTCTTTCTACAAATACATGAACCGTTTCACCGTAGGTATGAATTCCGGATCGTACCACTTTGCCATGTTCATCGGAAGTTTCGTAAGGTTCCATGTAGGATTTAGCTCCTCTTTTAACGGCTTCTTCATAAGCATAGGTAGCATCATCCACCCACAAAGCCACTGCTTTCACTCCGTCTCCCCTCTGATCGATGTGCCTGCCAATATCCGTTCCGGGAACCAAAGGAGAAGTAAGCACCATCCTGATCTTATCCTGGACTACCACGTAAGATTCAGTTTCTTTCTGTCCGGTACTCAGTCCGGAATAGGCCAGCGACTGAAATCCGAAAGCTGTTTTATAAAAGTGTGCTGCCTGCTTGGAATTACTCACATATAATTCGATGTAATCCGTTCCGTTGAGTGGCATAAAGTCTTTCGCTTCATCAAATATTTTAGGGATTGTATTTTCCATTGTTGTCTCTTTTGATTCTTTCAATATTATTTAGTGTGGTAACCAGGACTGATGATATTTGCCGTCATCGATTGTCATAGCTGCTTTTGTGATTTTCAATGGTCTGAATGTATCAATCATCACTGCCAGTTCTTCTGTTTCTTTTTTTCCGATACTCCGCTCATAAGCTCCCGGATGAGGTCCATGCGGAATACCTGACGGATGCAAAGTGATGTGTCCCTTTTCGATGTTATTTCGGCTCATAAAGTCCCCGTCTACATAATAAAGCACCTCGTCAGAATCAATATTTGAATGATTATATGGAGCAGGTATCGCTTTCGGGTGATAGTCATACAGTCTCGGACAAAATGAACAAACCACAAACGCACTCGTCTCGAATGTCTGATGCACCGGAGGTGGCTGATGAACCCTGCCTGTAATTGGCTCAAAATTATGAATTGAAAAACCATAAGGGAAGTTGTAACCATCCCAACCTACGACATCAAATGGGTGAGTGGTATACACCAGCTCTTGTATAAACCCTTGCTTTTTCACTTTCATGATGAATTCACCTGTTTCATCATACGTTTCCAAATCTTGCGGCAACTTATAATCTCTTTCACAGAATGGTGATTGTTCGAGAAGCTGCCCAAACCAGTTTCTGTATCGCTTGGGTGTGTAAATCGGGTGATATGACTCAGAAATCAATAACCTGTTATCAGCTGTGTCGAAATCGATTTGATAAATAACGCCTCGCGGAATGAGCAGGTAATCACCGTATTCGAAAGGTATATTGCCCAGGTGAGTTCGCAAGGTACCCGATCCCTTGTGTATGAAAAGTAACTCATCGCAATCAGCATTTTTGTAGAAATAGTCCTTCATCGACTGTTGTGGTGCTGCCAGTGATACTTCTACATCATTGTTCAATAGCACAATTTTTCTGCTTTCGAGATAATCTGCCTCCGGCTTAATCTCGAATCCCTTCAATAACCTGGAAGTAATGTTTCTTTCGAAAGCTATTTCAGGGCGAATGTCCAAAGGTTCATTGATGGATTTGATCATAGTAGGCCGATGAATGTGATAACTGAGCGTTGACATTCCATCGAATCCTATGGTCCCAAAAAGCTGTTCATTGTAAATCCCACCTTTTGGGTTCTCAAAGATTGTATGTCTTTTTTGAGGAATCTTTCCTTGCTTGTGATATATGGGCATTGTTACTTTTTTATCAATCGAAAATATATGAGTAAAAACGATCTCACTCGTATTAGGGTACTTATCAGAAGTTACAAAAAAAATCTGTCACTTTTGAGGCTGCCTCAAAGCATCTGCCTTATCAAGCGCTATTTCGAGTCCCTGTGCTACCAGCCCTGTGCCATCGGGACATTCGGTGTATAGTTCTAAAAGAGCCTTTTTAATGGTTTCTGAGGTATCCTGAAATACGCTTTGATCCGTGATTTCCACTTCGCTCTCCATCAGGAAAGCAAATGTTCTCGCCATGCCACAATTGGCAATAAAATCTGGTATAATGGCTACTTCCAAATCGGCATATGACAAGATTGGACCTAAGAATATCTCATTATCAGCAAAAGGAACATTCGCTCCACAACTGATTACTTCGAGGTTCGTATCGATCATCGCCTTGATCTGCTCTCTGGTGATAAGCCTGGACCCTGCTGCAGGAATAAAAATCTCAGCATCGAGATCCCAGATTTGATCATTAACTTCGTCGAAAGAAATTAAATCAGGCCTGTTCACAAACTCACTTCTGTTGATCAGAAAAGACTCTATTTGCTCATTTGAAAAACCTTCGGTATTGATTAATCCTCCTGACCTGTCGACAATACCAACTATTTTCACCCCTTGATCTGCCAGGTAGTAGCCTGCCGCAGCACCTACATTTCCCCAACCCTGAATGATTGCTCTCTTGGTCGCGATATCACCACCCCAAATCTGATAGTAATGCTTTACTGCCTCAGCCACTCCATAGCCTGTGATCATGTCAGCTACTTTGAACTTCATCGCTTTATCAGGGGTAAATCCGTGATCTTCCACAATTTTTGAAACTCCATATTGAAGTCTTTCAATTTTTTTCTTGACAGAATGCCCGAAGTGACCGTTCACAATCCCTTCCTGCGGGTGTAACAAGCCATAGTTTTCAGTAATGGGAATGACATCTTTCAGCTCATCGACATTTAAATCTCCACCTGTGCCATAATAATTCTTCAGTAGCGGTATCACAGCCTTGTACCACCTTTCCAGTACTTCGTCTTTTCTAGGATCCTGGGGATCGAAATTGATTCCCGATTTTGCACCACCGATTGCAGGTCCTGAAACAGTGAACTTCACTTCCATCGTTTTTGCCAGTGATTCCACCTCTTTTTTGTCCAGTCCCTTACGCATTCTGGTACCTCCTCCTGCAGCTCCGCCATGCAAGGAATTAATGACTACCCAACCTTCTGCCTCTGACAAATCATCTTTCCATTCAAATACAATCTCCGGTCTTTTATGCTCAAATGCAGAGACAATATCCTTGATATCCTGATAAGTTCTTTTCATACTCGAAAATACCAGTAAAAGACATCTTATTATTCCTTTTAACTTTTTTATTATCTATAAATAGAAAATTATTCTATATATTTAATTTTAAATAGATGAATATTCTTACTATTGTAACAAGGTAATCACCAAAGTATATTTTCATTCTAAAAGGCCTATGAAACTAGATGAAACTGACCTGAAAATTCTCAGATACCTGCAGGAAAATGGCAGATATACCACTAAAGCACTGGCAGATAAACTGAGCCTTTCTACCACACCTGTATTTGAAAGGGTGAAGAAAATGGAAAAAGAGGGATTGATTAAAAAATATGTAGCAATACTGAATGAGCGTAAGGTTGGTCTTAAGCAGACTGTATTCATCTCGATCTCCTTAAAGGAGCACACCAGAAGTTACCTGGATAAATTCATCGATGAAATCAATAAATTTCATGAAGTACTCGAATGTTACCACATTGCCGGTGATTATGATTTTTTACTGAAGGTGGTTGTGAAAGATGTGGAATCTTATGAGAAGTTTATCACTACGAAGTTGTCGATTATATCAAATATTGGAAAGGTGCAAACTCACATTGCCTTGTCACGGAAAAAATATACAACAGAGCTTGATTTGTCGGAGTTGAGAAATTAGTTTTTACTATTTATTCTCATGCCCTTACTCATGCTTTCTGATTTGCTTGTAGCTAAGGCAGTTATTAACAACAATTCACAAGTTTATCAGCTATAGAAAAAAAGGATGCAGAAATAAGGGTCGATTAGTACCTTACCTGATCAAGTTTAGCGACAACATCATTGGATGTTCCTCCTTTTATGTCTTTCGTTTCGGTCCAATTCAACTGATACTCTTTCATTTCTATTATCGCCTTTTTCATCCATTTAAAGTTTGATGTTGATAAATAACTCAGATATATCTGATCAATACGTGATTAAAATTCAGGGCAGGAAAATTTTCCAATCAAATTAAGCCTGTGTTTCCAGCTCTGAAATCATTCCTTTAAGCCTTTTAATTTTCCTCCCATAGATCAGGTTTACTAAAAAATGCATTACCAGGATGATAAACAAATACAATCCTCCCATGAAAGCTATAAACGTCCAGTATTCCGCAGAACCTTTTTCAATCATAACTCCTTCATCGGCAAGCTGCTCTAATGAAAGGTTGATAGAATAAATTGATGCCAATGGCATGAATACCCAAACTATGACCCGATAGTGAAGTAGGTAAAACTTTAAATACCTATATATTCTTTGCAAACTGCTATATACATCACTAGTGTAATCGAATGCTTTTATTTTATTGATTAAAAACTGATAATAGAAGAGGTACATTACTATCAGAATAGAGGTAAAAATTGTAAAGTTTCTAAATTGTGGATAATAATCGTGTTGAAAAATAGCCCATACCAGAAATGGGAGGCTTGCAACATTGATCCAGAATTCTATCCAGAGGATGAATTTCACCCAATACAGTACATTTTTGGACTTTTTGCCGATCACATCATCTACATCGAGCTTCATTTCACTGAATCCCTGTGATTTACCTTTTGCCCATATATCTTTGATATCCAACTCAGCCATTTATCATACTTTTTAGTTGGTTCTTTAGTCTATTTACCTTTACACCTACATTGCTAACGGTGATTCCCAGAATTTCAGCTATTTCCTTATAACTTTTATCTTCCAGGTATAAGACAATAATTGCCCGGTCACCCTCCTTCAATCGTCTAATATTTGCGTAAAGAAGCTCTATCTGCTCCTTTTCAGTCTCATCTATATCCTCACTATAGTTGACATTGTCTAACGGCACAGAGTCTATAGTTCTCTTATTCTTTTTGGCCATCGACAGACATACATTCAATGTAACCCTGTAAACCCAGGTTGAAACCTTTGCCCTATTTTCAAACTTTTCATGTGAACGCCACAGCTGAATGGTAACCTCCTGAACAAAGTCCTTGAGTTCTTCGGCATCCCGTGCATAAGCCCTACAGATATGCTGAATCATATCCATATTTTGCTGCACAAAAGTTTTAAAAAATGCTTTAGACAATTCTTCCTTGTTTAGTTAGTATCCGCTTTCCTCAATTTATTTCAAAGTTTGCGAATTATTTTAAAAAAAATATCATGATATTGATATTTCCTGCCATCATGGGCTTGTCCTACAATTAAATATGTCTCTAAAATGATGATATTATTACTGAAACGAATAAGAATTTAGATAAAATGTCAAGATTCAGATAATTATCCCAGCTAGAATAATCACAGGAGTTTTAACCGACAAGGAACGTGTTCTAGGTTTTCTTAAAATTTCTAATGTTGTAGGTAAATGAAAGCATGAAATACTGTCGGATCGCCTGATTGATCACATCTTCCACGTAAGTCTCTGAGGTCGTTCTGCTGATGTTATTGTTTTGGTTCAACAAATCGAAGAAATCCAGTCTCACCTCTCCCCTTTGATTTTCAAGTATTTTCTTTCCCACACTCAAATTCCAAAGGAAAAAATCCTGGTTGAATTCTTCATTCAATCCGCTATATAACTGATGAGTGATATCGCTTCTGAATACCAGCCCCTTAGAGAAAATCCAATTGAGTTTCAGTTGTGTATTCTGAAAGAAATAGTTTTCATTTAAAACAGGCTGCAGGGAATTTTCAACGATGTTGTAGTTAGCCGAATAAGTAATCGTAAAATCTAACTTTTCACTGATGTTACTACGATCGCCGGTAGAGATTCTCTGCTTGCCGATGGTGTAGTACTACCTGCGGGAGGGCAGTTGAGCCAGCCGGTAAATGTAGATGGAGCGTGGAATATCAGGTCTTTTTCTACCTTGGGCATTCCATTTGGATTATTGAAATCAAATATCAACCTGAACCTGGGCCTCAATTACAACAGATCTCCCGGACTGGTTAATAATCAATC
>JBCBHL010000229.1:0-12054 GCA_038525605.1 Bacteroidota bacterium | reverse complement strand
ATTGAAAGCATTGGTTAATTTTTTTAGAATCTAATTCATAATTACCTAAGATTACAAAAATTGACCTTTACTATATCGAAAGTTCATCCATACAAAACATTATAATATCTAATAAAAAGATTTAATTCATGAAAAAAATTAATAAACAAGTCATCTACTTCTTTGTAGCAACCACGTTATTCACCTCTGCCGCCTTTGCCGCGAATCACTTCTTCCAGGTACCCGATTTACTCTTTGGTTCATTGATGGGAATAGGTTTCGGTCTACAGATAACAGCACTGATAAAAACTTCCAAAAAATCCGTGTCATAACGAAAGGTTATTTTTCACGCACGATGTAGTCGACCAATGGTCTAAAGTAATTATCATTTAGAACCATCAAAATACGCTTATTGACTCATAGGCGGCAATTATGTCCTGAAGGGCTACCAATAAATATTCCTGATTTGATCCACTATCATTTCAAACTAGATTCACCAATAGAAATAAGGTGATCGCGACAGATATGATATGAGCTTTTTTGACTTGAAAGAAATTTAAAAGTTGACTTCAATACATCATAAATCAATCTATCACCTGTCGTGAATCCAATACACTAACTAAAAATTCTATTTATTATGAAAAAGAAACTGAATCTAAACGATCTGAAAGTAGAAAGCTTTGTCACGAATCTTGAAGGTGAATCAGAAAAAACCATTCAAGGCGGAGTTTCAGGAGGGGCCTGCGCACCGCCATATCAGAAGTTTACAGAGGATTTTGGATGCCTAAAAACCGTTTTCGGGATTGATTGTGTCTACACAAAGGCTCTTTGTGGAGGTTCCAGACTTTGCTGATCAGCTTTTTATGAAATTACTTGCTATTTCCGGTGATCCATCGGAAATAGCAAAGTTTGATGATCAGATCATCCTCTCAAAGCCGGACTTACTGCTACCACAGACAGAACATACATAAGTATCCGGTAATTGTAGAAACGGAGTTCCGGCAGCAATTCCCTGCTGCGTGTCACCATATTTTTCATCGTAGATCGTCAGACAATTGCTACATTGATAGAGCGTCTGATTGATCAGGTCGACGTGCTGCTGACCTGAAGGCTCCTGAGCCTCTTCCGCCAACTGATCGAAATACATCTGGCTCAATTCAATCAATAAAGGTGCGATTACTTCCTTATTCACATGAGTCGCATACTGCTTATATACCCCGCTGTTTGGATTGAAATCCTTTGAATATAGAATGTTGTAAACTGGATCATCTGATCTGGATTCCAGTACCTTTTCTATCACAATATTGGTGAACAAGGTTATGTCGTCATTAGATTTTATTGTAAAAGTAAGTCCATAGGTACTGATGTCCTGCTGGTCAAGCGTTCTGACCAGAAATATTTTCAAATCCAGCGCTTCCTGATCCAGAGCAGGTAAATGCCAGTTCATTTCCAGTGCAGAATGACGGAGATTCATCCCGAATTTGCCCATGAGCTTTTCCCATCCGATCCGCTCTTTCTCAGCAATACCTTTAATGACAAAAGACTTCCAGGGCGTAAGGCATATTTTTCCTACTTCCGTGTTCAAACAACGCTCGCAGATGGCTTTCAGAATGTCAGTATTGTACCTGTTTTCGCGCCAATATAAGCCCAGCCAATATTTCCCATCGGAAGTTCTGTTGATCCCTTCATAGTAGGGAAAAATCGTATCGGGAAAAACCAGCTCATCAGTCACGGGTTGGTAATTCATTTTCACCTCTTCAATCAGCCTTCTGCTAATCGTTTGATAATCCAGGTCTTCTTGCTCAATATAAAAATCTTCTATTGCCTTCGAAACCTTAGGAATATCATCGCTGTACACCAGAACCGGTATCTGCCAGCTGATTTCTGTCTGCCCAGACAACCTGAGGTAGATGTACCAATAGTTGTCCATTGCGGAAGCTATAAAATTGATGTTTCCTGTAAACAGCGGCACCAGACCCTGTGAGGGATCTACGATATTGACCCTGAGTGTAGGCTCATAGTCGAAGCTTTCCAGGATATTGATATAGACATATGAAACCAACCACGATTTACCAGGGATTAAATCTACCGTTACATAAGAGCTGCATATATTCTGATATTGAAAGCTATTGATTTCATATTGCGTATTGATCGCTTTGAAGGTTTGCTCCAGCATCTCCAGCTGCTGATCATCTACAGAAAAGAGTATGTCCTGCCTTGAACCAAAATGCAGGTATTCCGAGCCAAGTTTTTCGGCAATGTGAATAACTTTGAGGAATTCACCCGGAGAGATTACTCCACCCTTCACAAATACTCTTACCAGGTCTTTTACTTGCATGGTACTAATTTATCGGCTCTTTTGTATTTTCCAAAATTCGCTGAACCTCTGGCTTGCAGCTTCCACACCCCAGCCCTGCCCCTGTTTGCTGGCAAATGTCTTTCAAGGTACTGCACCCGGCGGAAATGGCGTTTTCAACATTACCGCTACCTACATTATTACACGAACACACAAGTTGGCCAATCACTGGCTCGGAGACTTTGCCAGATCTTAATAGTTGTAGTCTTTTTTCCGACAGTTCGGTTTGACTGTCTATCAGCTCCTTGAACTCAGCAAATTCTGCTTTATCGCCCAACAAAATAGCACCTACCAGCCGATCGTTTTTGATGATGCACTTTTTATAATACAGTTCAGATCTGTCTAAAAACAAAATTTCATCATAGCCTTTTCCATCTACCGGTATTTCTGACATGCCGATAGAACAAAGATCCAGGTTAGGAAACTTGAGAATATTCATCGGGGTGGATCCAATGTACCTTCCTGTGAGGTCTCCTGCTATGAATCTCGCACAAACATCTGCCTGTTGTTCTGCAGCCGCAGTGATGCCATTCAGCTTTTGGTTGTGCTCTGCAATTTCTCCCAGGGCAAAAATCGCCGGATCACTGGTTTGCAGATGATCATTTACCTTAATGCCTCTGGCTGAGTCGAGCCCTACTTCTTTGCCAAGTTCAGCATTTGGCCTGGTACCGATGGCATAGACCAGGGCATCACAGTTGATCATTAGTCCACTTTTCAGTGAGGCTTGCAAACCTTCGGAACTCATCAGTAAATCGATATTTTTCACTTCGTCGTTCGTAATCACCCTGATGTTTAGATCATCTTCTATGTACTGTCGTAGCAATGAACTGGCAATCGGGTCCAACTGTCTCTCCATCAGTCTGGAACCCAGCTGAATAATAGTGACGCTGACATTGACTTCTGTCATCGCAGCTGCCAGCTCGAGCCCCAACAATCCACCGCCAACGATGACCAGGTGTTTTTCCAGCACCTTTCCATCTGCATCATATTTGATGAGGTGTTTCTTCAGGTCATCAGCATTTTTCCGATCGCGCATGGTAAAAACACCTGGTAGATACATCGGTACACCGCCAGGCACAAATGCCCGACTACCTGTGGCCATCACCAGTACATCATAGCTGTGCGATTCGCCTTTGGCATCTACAACCTGCTGATGCACCCGATCGATTTTGGCAATCTCATTAGAAACATAGAGGTGTGTGTTCAGCTTTTCGAACTCTCCATATTTAAACTTGAGCAGTTCTTCCCAGGACTTATGAGCCGTCACATAGTCCGGAAGTAGCACCCGGTCATAAAACGGCCACTCTTCTTTTGAAAAAACATGCAGCTCATCTTCGGAATTCAATTCTCTATATGAATTGATAAACCTGAAAGCCGCTGCTCCGGCTCCAATGAGCACAATTTTTTGTTTTTGTTTCCGGTACTTTTCTACCGCTACGGCAGCATACTTAAATCCCGGTTGTTTGGAAACAGGATCGATCGCATTACTGGTGACATTATTGGCACGTCCATTGTCTTTTCCAAGGATTTTTCCCCAATGCATTGGCAGAAACACAACTCCTCTTTTAATGCCTGCGGTCAGTTTTGCATTGACACGAACCTTCCCACGTTCATTTCTTATTTCAACAGGACCACCTTCTTTAATACCTCTTTCAAAGGCATCCTCAGGGTGAATTTCAAGAAAGGGTACAGGCAAGTGCTTGTTGAGTTTATTGACCTTTCCTGTTTTAGTCATGGTATGCCACTGATCTCTGATTCTGCCTGTGGTGAGTATTAATGGAAACTCAGGGCTGGTTTGTTCAGTAGGTGTAAACGCTCCTGAGGTTTTAATCTGCACCTTATGATTTGCAGTATAAAACTGATGGTCTTCAAACAATCTGGGAGTTCCCGGATGGTCAGCGGCAGGGACGGGCCACTGAAATGTTCCTTTTGCTTTAAGCCGATCATATGACAAGCCGGAAACATCGATGTTGGTTCCTTTCGTCATCCTGCAGTATTCTTTATACACTTCACCAACAAAGTTGTAGTCAAACCCGTGAAAGCCCATCTGCCTGGCAAATTTCAGGATAATTTCTGCATCGGGCAATGCCTCACCAGGTGCGTCAACAACTTTTGGCAAATAGCTGATTCTACGTTCTGAGTTCGTCATTGTACCCTCTTTTTCCAGCCAGGCAGCAGCCGGAAGCACCACATCAGCATGTTGGAGGGTATCACTCTTTTTGGAAATGTCCTGTACCACCACAAAACTTGCTTTTTCCAAAGCCTTATCTATTCTGCGGGCATCTGGCATACTCACTGATGGATTGGTACAAACTACCCAGATTGCCTTCATCTGACCACTTTCGAGCGCTTCAAACATCTGTGTTGCAGTCAAACCTGGTTTAGGACTGATTTGATCAACGCCCCAGAAATCAGCTACTTCCTGCCTGTGGTCAGGGTTGTTCAGGTCTTTATGCACTGCCAGTAAATTGGCCATACCGCCCACTTCGCGTCCACCCATCGCATTAGGCTGTCCTGTTAGTGAAAACGGGCCCGATCCTTTTTTGCCAATGTGCCCGGTAATATTACTGAGGTTCAGTAGCGCCAGATTTTTATTAACTCCCTCCGTACTCTGATTAAGCCCCATTGCCCACATGGTGATAAAGCCTTTTGCGTCACCGATGTATCGGGCTGTCTGAAAAATATCTTCAACAGAAATCTCACAAATTACCGAAGCTTCTTTGATGGTTCTGCCAAAAACTTCTTTTCTGTAAAGGTCAAAACCATCGGTATGCTGATTGATAAATTCAATGTCAATGGCTCCCTTTTCTATCAATGCTCTGCCAACTGCCTGAAAGAATACCATGTCTGTACCAGGCTTTATCTGTACGTGCAAATCTGCTAGCTGACAGGTATCTGTTACCCGTGGATCTACTACAATGATTTTAGTATCAGGATGAGCTTCCTTTCTTTGCTCCAGCCGTCTAAACAATATCGGATGGCACCAGGCGGGGTTTGCACCAGCAATTAAAAAACAGTCTGCCAACTCTATGTCCTCATAAGATATGGGCACAGAATCTTCGCCATAAACCTGTTTGTAGCCAACAACTGCTGAACTCATACACAGCCGGGAATTAGTATCGATGTTATTGGTGCCTAAAAATCCTTTGACCAATTTGTTAATCAGGTAGTATTCTTCAGTAAGGCACTGGCCGGAAACATAAAACCCAACGGAATCAGGGCCATATTTCGCAATGATAGACTTAAAAACTGCAGCAGTTCTTCTGATAGCAGTATCCCAGTCTGTTCTTTCCATCGGATGAGATTTACTCCATCGCATTTGCGGATAAGTAAGTCTATCGGATTGATCCATCACTGTGTAATGCAGGTTTTTCCCTTTGGAACACAGCATCCCTTTATTGACTGGGTGATCCTCATCTCCTTCAACCACCAATCTGTCGTTCCGCGTTTTGGAAACTTTAATACCACATCCAACCCCACAGTAGGAACAGGTCGTTTTATGTTTTACATTTTTCAACAACTGTTAATTTCATTCAAGCATTTGATAGGTGTAATAATGGCCAGAGAATCACATGGACCTAATCTGAAAATCGGGCGTCCGATCCTCGGCCATCAAACTTCACCTAACTGAGTATTTTAAACTTTCTTATTGAGAATTTTCTTTATTTCCGAAATCTGTGAAACAGACTCTGCACATCTTCTTGATCTAAACAATTATAATACGTATTATCTATTATAAAAAGTATTTTACTACGTATTTTTACTTAATTTTTATTCAGTAATAAGTTTAGTGATTCAGGAAGTTCATCAAATAACCGCGATAATCGTAATAGTCCGGATGTTCGAGCACTTCTTTTCTGCTTCTGGGTCTTGCGAAAGGAATGACCAGCTCATCTCCGATCTTTGCATATGGTCCACTGGTCATCATGATGACGCGATCGGCCAGGAAAATAGATTCATCCACATCGTGAGTGATCATGACAGCTGTAATTTGTTCTTTGTTCCAAACCTCCAGCAACACATCCTGCAACTCACCTCTGGTCAGTGAATCCAGCATCCCAAAAGGCTCGTCCAAAAGCAATACTTTCGGCTTTAGAGCAAAAGCCCTGGCAATACCCACCCTTTGTTGCATTCCCTGCGACAGGTCTGATGCCTTCTTATGGAAGTCATTGCCCAGCCCTACTTTGTCAAGATAGTATTTACAAATTTCTTCTTTCTGCTTGCTGGTAGCATGTGGGAAAACCTGCTTCACACCCAACATCACATTTCCTAAAGCCGTCAACCATGGCAATAAACTAGGAGACTGGAAGACTACCGCACGATCCGGGCCAGCGCCTCTCACAAGTGTGCCGTCCACCAAAATCTGCCCTCCGGATATTGGATTTAATCCGGCAATCATCGTCAGTAATGTTGATTTACCACATCCTGAATGACCGATGATAGAAATGAACTCACTTTGCTTGACAGTGAGCTGTAAATCATCCAATACGACATAATCACCTTTCGCAGTAGGATAAACTTTCCTCAGATTGTCAACCACAAGCATTTCTGCTTTGTCGTTCAGACGTTCATTGGGTTTCGGTTTGATAAATTCTTTTTCAAATGACGTGTCAACCGAACGATCTATTACTATTTTTTCTTCTACTTCCATGATTATTAGACATTATCACGCTAAATTTTGTGTAGATAAATTTTCGATGTTTTAACTGTCAAACATTGTGCTTTCTAAAAGTTATGAATTACATTCAACCGTGTAAGCCGAAACTTTAGTGAAGGCTTAAAATTTAACTAATACTTGAATCGAAAATATGCATCATAAATCTGTCGTGATAACCTTTATTGTTTAAAAATATTTAACCTTCTCAGCTTTCTTTTTTCTACCCCATTTAATTCTTCCTGGCATGACAGGATCTAAATGCGGCAATTCATAAATTGCGGTTTGTTCCTGTTTCTTTTCTGATCCCACCCCAATTAGATATTCAATGATTTCATTCCTTAACTTCTTGAATACAGGGTTTTTATTGATCAATGTCATCTCGCGCGGACGATCAAAATCAATTTTAAACTCAGGACCGAGTGTGGCCTTGGGCCCGGGAGTCAATGGGATGATCCTGTCGGCCATCAAAATTCCTTCATCTACATCATTGGTAATCAGCAGTGCTGTTTTCCGATCCTGCCCCCAGATATTGACAATCTCTTTTTGGAGCGTGCCACGCGTAAGGGCATCCAAAGCGCTGAGCGGTTCATCCATTAATAATATCTCCGGGTTCATGGCCAATGCCCTTGCCACCGAAACCCTTTGCTTCATACCGCCGGACAACTCCGATGGCTTCTTTTCCAATGCAGGTGTCAGGTTGACCATTTCCACATATTTCTTAATGTGTGATTCTTTTTCTGCCTTACTTTTATCGGAATAGACCTCCTCTACAGCCAATTGTACATTTTGATAAACATTGAGCCAGGGAAGCAGTGAATAATTCTGAAAAATAATCCCCCGATCAGGACCTGGGCCCGTCACCTTTTTCCCATCTACCAATACCTCGCCACTATCAGGGAAAATCAGCCCGTTGATTAAATTGACCAAGGTGGATTTACCACTTCCGGAGAACCCGACGATGGCCACAAACTCCCCTTTTTCGACGGAAAGATTGATATCCTTCAAAACCTCGATCTTTTCTGCCCCAACCCCAAAGGATTTTGAAACACCATTTAATTGTAAATACGACATAGTTAGTTAATTTATTAATACTTAAGAATATTAAGTTCAGGTCTATTGAGCTCTTTTTTAATGAGAATTATCGTTTAATTAAAGGCTTACGTAGCATAGTTTAATTCATAATTATGAATTAAACTATGAAAAAATAGCCATCGTCATTATATCGAAAACTGATCCATATGTTGCTCAATACAAGCTTGTTCATTATGCAGCTTTCTTACTGACAAAAAGATTTCGAACCACTGTGAGTGGAGAAGGTGCCTGCGACTGATTTTCGAAGCTTACCAAACCTTGTATACCTGCCATTGCTTTATCGAGTACAAATCCGATGATACCGATTACGAACATGGCTACCATAATTTTAGCATTTGAGCTACTGGAGCCGTTCTGAAACTCTTCCCGTACAAATCCACCGAGACCAGGGCTTTGGCTCAACCACTCTACGGCAATCAATACCATCCACGCTACTGATACAGTAATTCTCAATCCAGTAAAAATTAATGGGATAGAAGCAGGTAACACAACTTTAAAAATTTTCTTACCAATTCCCAAACGCAATACTTTCGACACATTGAGGTAACTCTCATCCACCGACGAAACACCCACAGAAGTATTGACCAAAGTAGCCCACATAGCACAAAGCCCCACACTGATGAATGTGATAACAAAAGCATTATCGCCATTAGGATCAGTCATCATCGTGTTGACAATCATCTGAACTAATAAAAACCAAACTACAGGAGAAATTGGCTTGAATACCTGAACAAACCAGTTGACGGAAGTTTTAAAACCTTTGCTAAGGCCCATCAGGATACCAAATGGTATGGCTATTGAAATAGCGAGAATCACCCCCCAGAAAATATTTTCTAAACTAGTTAAAATCTGATCGAGGAATGAAGGTCTGCCTGTGTACGTGATGGGCTCTTTGTTTTGTGCTTTGAGCTTTGCGTTCGTTTTTTCCATCTTCTTATAGAAGTCCCTCTTTTTTTGCATGACCTGCTGAGCATCATCAATCAGGAGTCCAGCGGTGTTCCAAACCAGCAAAGGAGAAGGGAGTGAGTTAGGCTGACTGCTAGGATCTCCCGATTCGATTCTTTTACGGGTTTCTTTGGCAGCTTCCTTAGACTGAGATTTTTCAATCTTAGCAATTGTGGTCTCAACAGCGCGGTTGTACAGCGCACTAGAAGCCATGTTCCAGATCAGGAGAAACAGGAGGATTGACACGATACTCAATCCTACATTTTTTAATATTTTCATATCAGGTTTTTATTTGATTTAACTCTGTTCGTCGGGTCGGTTTAAACTCCTGAAACAACATTCTCAGGATAACCGATCATATGCAAAAACAGCCCTGAGGCGCTTGAATACCTCAGAAGCTGTAAAAGAAAACACCTATGTGTTAGAAATTATCACGTTTAGTTTGATATGGGTTGATTTTCGAAATTTTAACGGTCAAACTTTGTAGTTTTATACGAATTATGAATTCATAATTATGAATAAAACCTAAAGATTGACCATCACCCCTAATCAAAATCTGCACAATAAATCTTTCGCGATAACCTTATATTAATCTAATCTTTGTTTCCAATCTTAAAGCTATTGATATAGCTAATTGGATCTTTCCCATGGTAAGTATTTCCATCGATGAAATCGGAAGTAGCGGGCTTGTATCCATCAGTTTCAGGGATATCCGAAGCAGTTAGATAGCCCTCTTTGATAAGCATGTCAGCAGCCTGTTTCCAGATATCCGGTCTGTATACTTTTTTAGCCGTTTCATGATACCACTCCTCCGGTTTAGCTTCAGGAATCTGTCCCCATCTTCTCATCTGTGTCAAAAACCAGATCGCATCGGAATAGAATGGATAAGTCGCGTGATATTTGAAGAAGACATTGAAATCTTCCATCGCTCTCTTATCTCCTTTTTCAAACTCGAATGTTCCTGTCATGGAATTGGCAATGACAGTAGAGTCGGCACCTACATAATCAGACATAGAAAGAATACCAACGGCCTTGGCTCTGTTGGCAGGATTGTCCAGCCATTTACCTGCTCTGATCAATGCTTTTGTGACTGCAATAGCAGTATTGGGGTTTTCATCAATGAATTGCTTCGTCATCACGAATACCTTTTCAGGATTATTTTTCCAGATATCATAGTTGGTAGTAACTGGCACACCAATTCCTTTGAATACTGCCTGCTGATTCCAGGGCTCACCTACACAATATCCGTAAATTGTTCCTGCCTCAAGTGTTGCAGGCATTTGTGGCGGAGGCGTCACGGATAGCAGAACTTCTGCGTCAACCTGCCCCTGAATATTATCTGCCGTGTAAAAGCCAGGGTTAATTCCTGCAGCAGCAAGCCAATACCTGATTTCGTAATTATGCGTGGATACCGGAAATACCATGCCCATCTTGAAAGGTTTTCCGCTGTTTTTATATTCGTTTACCACTGGCACCAAGGCGTCTGCTTTGATAGGGTGCTTGGGTAATCCATCCTCAGAAACCGGAACATTGGGTTTCATTTTAGACCACACTTCATTGGAAACGGTGATGCCATTGCCATTCAAATCCATAGAAAAGGGAGTTTGCAGGTTGCCTTGCCTTCCAAATCCGGCCTGTGCTGCGATCGGCTGACCAGCCAACATGTGAGAACCATCCAATTGCCCGTCGATCACACGATCCAGTACATTTTTCCAGTTGGCTTGTGCCTCAATGGTTACAAACAGTCCTTCATCTTCAAAATAACCTAATTCCTTTGCGATAGCGAGTGGTGCCATATCTGTCAGCTTGATGAAGCCAAAAGTTAACTGCGGCTTTTCGATATCCAACTGTACGGTCTTACTACTGATTTCGCTCACCGCGCTTCCGGCTTCACTTTCTTTGGCAGTACCACCACTGCAGGCATATATGAGGGTAGCAAGTGCTGCAAATACAAGGGCTTTAAATCCTGTGTTTTTCATGTTTTTTACTTTAGAGAATTCTAAATTTTAAAAGTTGTCAGGATGGAGTTAGGATGAATTCTTTTCGATCTGAAGTATTTGCTGATTTTTCGAATTCAATTCATAATTATGAATTCATAATTAATGCAAATCACAAATATGATAGCTCCATTATCAAAAATTTATCAATACAAAACCAAACGTGACAATGTCTATTGATTAGGGAATTACTTTTCTGATTGAAAAAGGGTAGGCTTGAAAGTAATCATAGCCCAGGCCCAGTTAGTGAAGAGTGATGAGTCACCACCTCGCAACGCTTCCATCGTTTCTGTTGCAAACATCTGAGAGTAACCTAGGTTGAACTTGATTTCCGGACTTACCTTAACCGTATAAACCAGGTCGATCTCCGTACCCATTGTTTTGGATAGTTCGGAACCGGATTCATCCAATTGTGTGGAACCTGTTAAAAATTGGTGCACGTGTGCGCCGAGAGATCCCTTTTCACCTACTTTGAACTTACTTTTTACATAAAAATCAGATACGCCTACATTCCCATTGGCGGGACCTACAAAGAAATAATCCATCAACCCGTTAAAAGCGTGATTGGTACCAAAGTCAGGACTGAAATTGGTGATTTCCGAAGAGGTATCATCATCGTCTTTACCAGAAATATGCTCATAACCAATTGTTAATGGAGTTGCAGATGTTTTGAATGTTGCGTTGATACCATAAAGCATGGCATTTACGTCGTTCTTGGCAAACTCTCCGGTTTGATAATAAAAATCTCCTGCAAACGTAATTCCACCTAGTTTTTTACTGGCAATCAACCCGAATGTCTGTTTGTTGGAAACGGTGGAATCAGCATTTTGATAACCGGCATTTAGTGCTAAAACTGACACTTTCCCTGTGTCAAACACTTTATTATACCATCCGTATTGCATCGTTTTGTAATTTCCTACTACCGAGTAGAATGTTGCGCCAGGTCTTTGTAGCAGGGCAGGTTCGGCAATGTCATCATCCTGATTGAAAGCAACACCAAAATGAAATTTGGTTTTGCTGTCAGCATT
>JBCBHL010000228.1:0-12135 GCA_038525605.1 Bacteroidota bacterium | reverse complement strand
CTCTTTTGGTTGATAAACATCGAAATTTTCCCCAATAATGATGAAAAGCCCTTACATTATATCATCAAAGGGGAAAATTTCGATGTTTATCAACCAAAAGAGCATGAACAAGTATTTCTTAATTCCTTCAGATTTAATGGCGATCTGGAAATCCTGATCAAACAATTTGTGAAGGTTAGTTATCAATATGCCGGAGGAGAAAGACAATTTATATTCAAAAAAATGATGCATTCCGCAGTATTGCCCGAATACATCAAAAATGACTTTTTCAAAAGATTATTTAAGACGATTGAATACACGCCAAGAGGCCTTACTGCCAGAGAAGATATAGCTTCATCTTTGAAAAAACTTGAAACAGAATATCCCGGGATCATCGAAAACGAGCCTGATGACGCCAAAAAAATATTGAATCAAATCGGTGGAAATATCTTTCTGTTGAGTTCATTTGATTTTGAATTATTGGCTAAAATCGACGAGGAGTTATCAAATCCGATTCATGAGCCTGCCTTGAGTGACGATGGTTCCGGCGATACAATTTTCTGGTCACTATTATATTTTGATGCTTTTTCAGAGACTTTTGACAGTTCATACGACTCTATCGACAGTGGCGGTTTTGATGGCGACAGTGGATGTGGTGGTGATAGTGGTTGTAGCGGTTGCGGTGGCTGTGGCGGATGCGGAGGTTGTGGTGGATAAGGTAGTAGGTTCAGAAACTCCATCAGACATCATTTTACGAAGCAGATATGTTGACGCGGAACATGCCAGGCTGTTTGAAAAGATGGTAAATACTTTATAGAAGATCTGGGATCTACCTTCGGTACACATGTCAACGGAAAGAAGGTTTTGAGAAGAATAGCGTTAAAAACAAGAGACATAATTAAGCTGAATATCGTTCATTTTCACTGGACCCATCATTTACAACAGGAGAACAAGATTGAAAGTAATCCTTTATTTCGAAAACATCTATTCCTTCCGAAGGGATATGTCACTTGGCGTGATTATAGATATATCCTGCTGTTATCATTAGGTGCAATCATTACAATTCCCATTGCTGTACCTGCAATTATCTTTTTTACCGATGAAGAACTGAAACGCAGAGGTATTGAAAGCTCAGCATATATGAACCCGATCATATTATCAAAGTTAATCATTTGGCTTATTGGGTTTCTGGTTGCTTATATATTTTTGAATCTTACACAAAAAATGATGCGCAGACAGTTCAGAAACAAGATTGAGAAATGATCAATATTGTAAAAGGAACCAAACAAATTTTATAATTGAAACTGTAAGTATCAGAAAGAAAGGGCTCATATTAATGATTGCACGAATCCAGTTGTATTGGCCAAAAAAAAGGAACCCGGAAAACATGATGTAGGATGACCAAATTACCGTTACCATCTTAATCGAATTGGATAGCAACAACAGCGAATCTGTCATATTCCTATACAGATCATTGATACCCAGATACAACTCCAATGGCAAAATGAAAACAATTAAAGGAATCATAGAATATACCAGGATGATTCTGACGTCAATAAATTCTGCTTTGCTTTTAAGTGCTCTTCCTAAGAAATAGAGAATTGGTACAATCACAAAGCGGATCAGAAAAAAGCCAATGATTGCTGATATAACGACTATTAATGCATGAAATTCTGATGAAAAGTATGCCCGGTTCAGATCAGTAAAGATATTTCTGAATTCACTGATAAACCCAACGATCAAAAAGATGATGTTAGATTTTCTTCTAAGAGTATGTTCAAATTGATCATTTGCATCAATAAATGCCCTTTGGGGGCTGAAAAGTTGACTGAAAAATGGCATTTCTGGTTTTAGATTTGTGAATTAGATAAAATTAAAGATAGAACTATTCTCGATACCCTACAAAAACGATCAGGAGGTATTTATTTAGCAACCAGAGATATGGGTCCCTAAATTCTCGATACTCTTTTATGACAAACTTCTTCCCAACGTGTGATCTAAATCATCAATTCATCTTCTAAACATCGATAGCTTCGGGTAATCATTTAAATAAACGTCATGAGCATAGCAGAACTAAATCAAGGAGAAATAAAAGTGAAATTTGAAACCCCAATTTCCGGGAAGGTATCACTAGCTGAACTGGGAATTGAAAACAAAGGGAAGCATCTGGAAAGTGGCTTATTGAGACTTGTTTTTGATATGGATGGAATCGGAGAGCACAGTTACTACCAGGTACCCACTATTGAAATAGTTTATGAGGAAAATATGGCCGAAACGCATTGGATATGTGAATTTAACGGCGAGACCCTACTAGATAAATTAGACCATCACGGACATTCTACGGTACTGTTACTCAATCGGAAAGTGCTGAGTAACCTAGAACAACGACATGAAAATACGCTAATCGTTCATGCAGAATTTCCGCAACCTGCCAGACTCGATCTTCAACGATCATTTGTGCATTTGTTTAAGTAGTGCGAAGCAGCGATATCAGATGGAGGAATCACCTCCTCCATTTAATCAACGCAAGTACATTGCTTGCGATAAAGTAGCAGCTAAACATTTATTGGTAATTTGGGATCAGCCAATTAAAAAATCTAAACGTAGCGATCTGGGCATTTGTTTAAACCAAAAAAAGGTTACTCAACTCTTTTGCCTTGACAAGACAAATATCCCACCAATAACAACCAATGCGCCAACCACTTGTATCATTGAAAAAGTCTCATCCAAAATGAAATAAGCCAAAGCAATTGTGAAAACGGGCCCGAGACTGCCTAGAATAGAAAAGTTCGGAGCACCGATGATTTTGATGGTGTAAGAAACCAGGTATGAAGGTATAACCGTGGAGACAATAGCCATTAAAACTCCAATGATATATACCTCAGTGGGATATCCGGTTAAGTGAAAATCTTTTGTTACGACATAGTGAAGTATTACACTGATGCATGCTATGATCATCGCATAAGAAGTAAACCTGGCAGCGCCTAGTCTCGGAATCAGCGCCTGACTACCGACCAGATAAGCGGCATAAGTAGTAGCACTTAAAAATACGAGCCCGGCTCCTGAAAGGTAATCACCACTAAGAGATGGAGAAGAAATTTGAGGATAGAAAGTAATCACTACTCCAATGTAAGTAATCAAAACAGCCACTAGCTGATACCTGTTGATTTGCTTTTTCAGAAAGATTCTGCTGAGCAACAGCACAATTGTCGGATAAACAAAGAGGATAATACGTTCCTGACCTGCGGTGATGTATTGCAGGCCCAAAAAGTCAAAATAACTGGCAAGGTAATAACCAATCACACCTAAGAGAATGATAAGGAAAATATCCTTCCTGCTGACTTTGACAGGCCTCACAATAGATTTATGGGTCGCAATTACTATGTAAAAAGGCAAAGCAAACAGCATCCTGAAAAGTAACAAGGTAATGGTATCAATTTCATACTGATAGGCCAGTTTCACCATCACAGCTTTTGCTGAAAAGAAGCCTACTCCTAAAACACCTGCTATTACAGCAATTAAAGTGAACCCTCCACTGTGGTTATCCGGTTTCATACGTCAAAACTATGCATGATCTGATTAGAAAATGCGGAAATATCCTCCTTAAATATTTCTGCAGCCACTCTTCACAGACAAAACAGCAAATGATGACGATTTCATCACCGCTCATAACCCCATATATGATATTGATTTTCAAAGTATTCCTAAAATATTATCTTACAGATCGATAAATACCAGAATAAGGGAGTAGCATTCTCTTGGTTTTCATAAGAATGAATCACCTGATTTTGGCAACAACATTATATCCAACTACCTAAAAATGAATTATTGATGAAAAAGCTATTATTCTTAACATTGATCTCCATCCTGGTTTTCAGTGCAGATATACATGCTCAAAGAAAATCAAAGCGGAAATCTCCTGTAAAATCGGAAATCCCGCCTGCTACTGACGCGGACACCCGAAAAGCAGGTTACAAAGCGAGGCAGAAACTGCTAAGAGAATCAATAGTTGCCAATGTTCCTTTCAGAAATGTTGGCCCTACAGTGATGAGTGGCCGGGTTGTTGATCTCGCAGTAAATCCGAACGATCCTACTCATTTTTATGTCGCATTTGCTTCCGGAGGATTATGGGAAACTAAAAACGAAGGAGCATCCTACCAACCTTTATTCGATCAGGCTATGGTGATGACGATTGGAGATATTGCCGTTGACTGGAAAAGTAAAACAATCTATCTCGGTAGTGGCGAAAGTAACTCCAGCAGGTCTTCATATGCTGGAAACGGTATTTATAAATCTACTGATAATGGTCAAACCTGGACCCACCTTGGACTCCCTGAAACCCATCACATCGGTAGAGTAATCCTGCATCCTGAAAATCCTAACATAATCTGGGTTGCAGCTCTTGGGCATTTATATAGTCGAAACGCAGAGCGTGGGATTTTCAAATCAACTGATGGGGGTAAAACATGGAATAAAACGTTGTATATCAATAATCAGACTGGTATTGCGGATTTGGTAATAGATCCTTCAAACCCTGACAGACTCTTAGCTGCTGCCTGGCAAAAAGGCAGGAAAGCCTGGAATTTTGATGGCGCTGGTGAAAACTCGGGCATTTATCGCTCGGAGGATGGTGGGGAAACCTGGTCAAAATCTCAAAAAGGTATTCCGGCTACAGATGGAGTCGGCAGAATTGGGTTAGCAATCTCTCCCTCTAATCCACAGATTATGTACGCCTTTCATGATAACCAGGACAGAAGAGCAAAAGAATCGAATGACAACTCAGAAAAGCTGACTAAAGATGCTATCAAAACAATGGCTCAATCGGAATTTCTGGCGCTATCAAACAATGCCATCAACGATTTATTAGATGACAATGGATTTCCTCAAAAGTATAATGCACCTGATATCAAGTCTCAAATAAAAGCAGGAAAGCTAAATCACAAGGCATTAGCTGAATATCTTGAAGATGCTAATTCCTTGCTTTTTGATACTCCGGTAAAAGGAGCGGAAGTTTATAAATCTACTGATGGAGGTAAATCATGGAATAAAACACATGAAGGTAATATCAACAATTTGGTGAACTCCTACGGATATTATTTCGGTCAGATAAGAGTAGATGCCCAAAACCCTGACGTTATTTACACTTTTGGGGTTCCTGTGATCACTTCTGATGATGGCGGTAAAAACTGGAAATCTATCAATGGTGCCAATGTTCACGCCGATCATCACGCACTGTGGGTTAACCCTAATCGGTCAGGACATCTGATCCTCGGTAATGATGGAGGTGTTAACATTTCCTATGACAATGGGGAAACGTGGACTCATACCAATAGTTTACCGGTGGGGCAATTTTATTCCGTTAATTACGATTTTGCCAAACCGTACAACGTCTATGGAGGACTACAGGATAATGGTGTTTGGAAAGGTCCCAGTACTTATAAATACAGCTACAACTGGTACAGCTCCGGGAAATATCCGTACGAGCGAATTATGGGTGGTGATGGCATGCAAGTAGCCATAGACTCACGCGACAATGCGACTGTTTACACTGGCTTTCAGTTCGGCAATTACTACAGGCTTAATACAAAGACAAGGGCCAGGAAATACATTACTCCCAAGCATGAATTAGGTGAGAGACCCTACCGATGGAATTGGCAATCGCCGATTCAGATCAGCAAACACAATGAAGATATCGTGTATATGGGTTCTAATATGTTTCACAGGTCATTCAATCAGGGAGATGATTTCGAAACTTCCGGACAGGACCTGACCAATGGAGGTAAAAAAGGTAACGTTAGCTATGGAACACTTGCTACCATTGATGAGTCACCTATCAAATTTGGGTTAATCTACACTGGTAGCGATGATGGATTGGTTCATGTTACCAAAGACGGTGGATACACCTTTCAGAATATCTCAGCGGGATTACCCGGAAAATACTGGATCAGCAGAGTAGTTGCCTCAGCATTTGATGAAAACAGAGTTTATGTATCATTGAATGGCTATCGATGGGATAATTTTGATGCGCTGGTATACGCTTCCGACGATCAGGGAAAAACGTGGAAAAAGATTGGGAATAACCTGCCGGTAGAACCAGTCAATGTGATCAAAGAAGACCCAAAAAATGAAAACCTGTTATACATAGGAACTGATCACGGCACTTACGTGTCATTCGACAGAGGCCTCACCTTTATGCAAATTGGTAAAGAGCTACCTGCTGTTCCCGTTCATGATTTGGTCATTCATCCGAGAGAAAACGAGCTCATTCTGGGGACACATGGCCGATCCATATACATTGCTGATGTTTCTCCGCTACAAAAGCTGACCAGCGAAAAAATGGATGAACCAATTTTCATTCATTCCATCGGTAAAGCGACTTTTAGCAGTTCCTGGGGTAAAAAAAGAAGTGAGTGGAGTGATCCGTATGAAACAATCCGTGACATAGTATTTTTCACAAAGTCTGCGGGGGATTATCAACTTAAAATCATGGATGAAAACGGCGAAACTATGAAGTCGATGAATGTGAAAACATCCAGAGGTTTTAATTATCAAAGCTATGATTTTACCGCCGACGATAAGAAAGACCTCACTGCAGCAGAAAATGGTAAGTATTACCTTCCTGCAGGAAAATATGTATTAAAAATTACAGGGAATGGAGCCAGCACAGAAAGAGCATTTGAAGTGGCTAAGCCAAGACAAAGACCAAAAAGAAAAGGTTCCAACTAAAACACATACACAATCAATGAAGAAACTACTGATTATTTGCCTAGCAATGTTTTTCGCATGTACCAATGTTGATAAAAACACACCGATTCAAAAAGCGCCTGAAACGCCATTCGTCTGGAATGGTGCAAATGTTTATTTTCTACTAACAGACAGGTTTTACAATGGCAATCAGCAAAATGATTTTTCTTTTGGCAGAAAACAAGATGGTGCTGTATTGCGGGACTTTAAAGGAGGCGACATCAGCGGAGTAACAAAGAAAATAAAGGAAGGATATTTCAACGATCTGGGCGTCAATGCTATTTGGATGAATCCTATGGTTGAACAGATCCATGGCTCTACTGATGAAGGTACCGGCCTCTCCTACCCTTTTCATGGCTACTGGGCAAAAGACTGGACGGTACTCGATCCTAACTTCGGAACGCTGGAAGAATATAAAACGCTTATAGAAGAAGCTCATCAAAAAGGTATCAGAATTATCATGGATGTGGTCATTAATCATACTGGTCCGGTGACTGCTATAGATGCTGTTTGGCCTGCCAGCTGGGTGAGAACCTCTCCTACTTGTACCTATACAGATTTTGAGACTACGGTTACCTGCACGCTAGTCGAGAACCTGCCTGATATAAGAACAGAATCCGATGAAGCTGTGGAGTTACCACCCTTCCTGGTTGAAAAGTGGAAAGCTGAAGGTCGGTATGAGCAAGAAGTAAAAGAACTGGACGAATTCTTTGAGAGAACAGGATATCCCAGAGCACCAAGGTTTTACATTATGAAATGGCTAACTGACTATGTCGCAGAACTGGGCATTGATGGTTTTAGAGTAGATACTGCCAAGCATACAGAAGCCGGCATCTGGGCTGAATTATACAATGAAGCGCAAACAGCTTTCAGTAACTGGAAAAGTAATAATCCTGATAAAGTATTAGATAACAATGACTTTTACATGGTTGGTGAAGTGTATAATTATTCTATCTATGATGGACAGGATTTCTCTATAGGCCCGGACACAACAGTAAATTTTTATGAAAATGGTCTGCAAAGCCTGATTAATTTTTCACTGAGAAGTCAGCAGGACAAAACGCTGGAAGAGATTTCCTCTGAATATTCTAACGTACTGCATGACGGTGAGCTAAAAGGTTTCGGAGTGATGAATTACATCTCTTCTCACGACGATGGCAGCCCGTATGACAAAGAGCGAGCAAAGACTTATGAGGCAGCAAACAAACTTCTGCTAACTCCCGGAACTTCTCAGATATACTATGGTGATGAAACTGCCAGATCATTGATTATAGAAGGAACTGAGGGTGATGCTACTTTAAGATCGGAAATGAATTGGGATGACCTTGAAAGTAACGGGGAAACTCAAAAAATATGGAATCATTATGCGAAGCTTGGAAATTTTAGAAAGAACCACCCGGCAGTGGGAGCAGGAAAACACAGAAAACTATCGGACGCACCCTATGCTTTTGCGAGAGAATTTAGTCAGGGTGAATATACGGATAAAGTAATCGTTTCTATGAACAATCCAACAGGTGAAATCTCCGTGTTGAGTGTCTTTGAAGAAGGTGAAGAGCTAATAGACAACTATTCAAATAAAACAGCTATTGTGAGAAATGGGAAGGTGAAATTTGATAGTGATTCTGATATTTTTCTGGTTTCATCAATTGTGAAATGAACAGCTGAATTGTGATTCAGTTACAGGATAAAAAAATGCGATCCTGATGCAAAGCATCAGGATCGCATTTTTCTATCTAGCTCAGCAAAATCTCTTATAAAATAGCCTCGACCTGTTCAGGAGGTCTACCGAGTGCCGCTTTATCACCTTTGATTACAATTGGTCTTTCGATCAAAATCGGATTATCAAGCATTGCTTTAATCCATTCATCATCAGTCAATTCTTTTCCCTTAAAATTCTCTTTGTATATCTTCTCTCCCTTTCTAATGATATCGAAAGGTTTCATCCCTGTCTTATCGATGATCGCTTTCATCTCATCAAAACTGGGGCATACTTTCAGATACTCTACTATCTGTACATTTTCACCTCTTTCATGAAGAAGCTTCAGTGTCTGACGACTTTTCCCACATCTTGGGTTATGTAGTATTTGTGTATTCATGCTTAATCAAGTGTTTCTATCACTAAGTTATGGTTGGTATAGATACAAATATCAGCAGCTATTCCTAAACTCTCTCTTACAATATCTTCAGCTGTTAAATCGCCTTTTCCGTGCTTCTTTAAGGCCTGAGCAGCTGCCTGTGCATACATACTACCGGAACCAATTGTCGCAATACCGTGATCAGGTTCTAAAACATCTCCAGTACCTGACACAATCAATACTTCCTCGTTATTGGCTACTATCAGCATCGCCTCAAGCTTTCTGAGATATCTGTCCATCCTCCAATCCTTCGCCAGCTCTATAGCTGCACGTTTCATATTGCCTCCATAGGTGCTCAACTTCTCGTCGAATCGCTCCAATAAAGTAAAAGCATCAGCAGTAGATCCTGCAAAGCCAGTAACTATTTTACCGTCCTGCAATTTTCTGATTTTCTTCACATTGCTTTTTGCAACTGTATTTCCCATGGTCGCCTGACCATCCGCTCCTATTGCTACCTGTCCATTATGCACAACCGCGCATACAGTAGTTGATCTTATTTTCATTTTTATTCCTTTTTGTCTCTAGAATCAATAAGTGTGCCTGCATCTAAAACCAGTCACAATGACATGTTATTTCATTTCACCTTGACTAATTGACGTACTAAACCTGTTAATAATCTAAAATTTGTCAAAATATATCAGACCATGCTATGCATTCGTAGATTATAGAAAATATATCAAGCTACCTGAAGAGTTATTAAGCTAATAGCAATGCTTTTTTCCATCCTGCTTCAACCAGATTTCCTGATGAAAGCGATAAACCAATACCAGACAATCCTTTGATTAAGCTGATATCATTCCACCAATGAACATTGGCAACCGGGGCATCTTCATCACCATATATTTCATAAGCTGCTATTATTGATTGAATGGTAATGCCATGCCAATAAGCCGATCTTTCTACAAATTTTTGATTGGTCGTGAGTTTAAAAAGCGAATGGTATAGCAATGCTATTCCAGCTGCCCCATTACAAATACCAGCATCCGGAATTTGATGATGATCTAGATACATGTGAGAATCAGGAATCCCTCTTTTCAGCGTATGTAACCCTATGGCCAGCCCTTTCTGACTCCATATCTTGTTGTTAAACTCTTTAGCGGCGAGTAAAATACAGTAAGCAATTCCCAGATCACCGTAACTCCAGCCCAACCGGCTTTCTTCGGTATTTTCAGCATTATTTGGAAATGTCGAATAACCACAGGGTTTCTCCTGATCTATTAACCAATTGACAGCATCGGCAATCATCTGTGATAACTGTTCCAATAACAATCTGCTTTCGGGAAATTTTTGCCGAACGAAACGATGAGAATTGATGAGAAACAAGATAATGCCGGTTACACCATGCGATAGCCCTAAATTACGTTGAGGTGCAGCATCAGAATCTGTAAATCGATCGAGCCAGCTTATTCCGCCATTATCTGTTACAGCCAATTGTGCTAAAATTTCAATCACTGATTTGAGTTCAGATATCATAGTACCTCTCTCAATGAAGTATAAACCAGCACCGATCGCACCGTAAAGTGGATCGTAATTGTGATTCTTTTGATAGAAAGGAAGCGAATTAATAACCAGTTTATCAAATCCTGACACCATCTGCTGCGTAATCTCATCATGAAATGACTCATTGATTAAGTGTTGGAGTAACCAGGCAATCCCCGTATAACCATCAGCAAGTCCGGGATCATGTGTTGCTTGAGACAGGTTATCTAATATATGCTGTATCGAATCGTTTAGTACACTATTATCCCGGCCTTCTCCTACATTTCTCGCCAGATATGCATAAAAGAGTACTTTGCCTCCCACACCGGAGAACAGGGTTGGATTATCGGTCTTTAATTTCGAAATTCTGACGTGGAGGATTTCAATGGCTTTTGAATAATCAGGTAACTGCAAAAGTTAAAAGAATAAAAATCAATGATAGGAATCAAAAAAAAGGCTCTTTTTGTAAAGAGCCTTGAAATCTTATCTAGGGTCGTGACAAATTTGTCCAACACTTGTTCCACAGTTACATGGAGTTGTACGAAACTCGGGACCGGGGATCGGGCAAGTATGCATGAATCCCCCTTTTACTTCTTTAGTGTCAAGCTCTTTGCTCTCCAATGAAGTGACGAAACTTTCGATTTTTAGCGCGTTTAAGTCTAATGAACTCTTTTTCATAATTAGTAATCTTTAGTTGTTATTAGTATTCTAAATATATGATAATTAACGCATTACTCAAAGTGGACAGACTTTAAATTAACTGTCTTTCTGACCAGATCACTTCAAATAACGATCAAAAAAAAGCCTGCTTTACACAAGGCAAAACAGGCTTTTATCAATACTTTTATCAACTGCTATCAGATCAAAATCCTAACCGGATCTTCTAGTAAAGACTTCAAAGTCTTCAGGAATGCGGAACCAACAGCTCCATCAACTGCTCTGTGATCACACGAAAGCGTTACCTTCATTACATTGCCTGGCACTAGCTGACCATCTTTCACCACAGCGGTTTGCTTAATTCCTCCTACTGCCAGTATACAGGCTTCAGGTGGATTGATAATAGCGGTAAACTCTTCAATGCCAAACATACCGAGATTGGAGATAGAGAATGTGCCACCCTCCATTTCGTCAAGACTCAATTTTTTATCTCTTGCCTTCTGACCTAGCTCTTTGATCTCAGCAGATATGTGAGAAAGCGTCTTGCTATCGGTATACCTGACTACTGGCACTACCAAACCATCAGGAATAGCCACTGCAATGCCAATATTGATATGCTGATTTTTTCTGATTTTATCTCCAAGCCAGTAAACATTCACATCAGGGTTTTGCCTCAATGCTGCTGCTGCTGCTTTCACAACCATGTCATTAAAGGAAATCTTCACAGGAGAAACCTCGTTCATACTCTTTCGGGCCTCTATCGCCTTATCCATGTTGATTTCCATAGTTAAGTAGAAGTGAGGTGCGGTAAACTTACTTTCAGAAAGTCTTCTGGCGATTGTTTTCCTCATTTGAGAAACAGCAACTTCTTCATAGCTTTCTTCGCCAACTACCTTAGGTAGTGCCACAGGTGCTGTAGCTTTATCTGCTGCCGTAGCAACAGGTTGAGCTGAAGGAGTAAAATTCTCAATATCTTTTTTGACAATTCTTCCATTGTCGCCACTGCCCTTGATCTGAGATAAATCATATCCTTTTTCTTCAGCCATTTTTTTAGCCAAAGGAGAAGCCGCTTCCACTCCCAGTGAACCCCCCGCAATTGAATCTTCGCCAGCTCCTGCGCAAACTACTAGCAGCAGTGACA
>JBCBHL010000227.1:0-12143 GCA_038525605.1 Bacteroidota bacterium | reverse complement strand
CTCTAAAATGAACTCATGATTTTTTAAGCCTTTTTTATTCAACAATTCGGAGTTTTCTATTCCATTGATAATGTCTTGAGCCAGAATGGTTCGGGGACTTTGACCAATCGTAACGCCATGAGCCTCACTTTCATCTTTGATTGCTCTCATCTTATCCAGTTTGAATGGCTTTTTAAAAGACGCTTCCGTGCCGTGGTAGATATCAAAAACTGCCTCCGACAGATGAACATATTCTTCGGACTTATTAGTTGATACCCGATAAAATCCTTTACTGATATAGGGATTGGAAAGGTAGTTGTCAGGAATTTTTTCTATTGCTTCTTTAACAAGAAAATCGCCGGAATATGAAGTAACTACCGCTTCTTTTAGTGAAAGAGCGCATTCCTTTAGTCGCACGTGCATATGCCCTGTGATGTCTTTGATTTTCACCTTTACGGATTCAAACCCGATAAATGAAAAGCTCAGAAAATCGTCCTGGTATTTGGATGGAATCAGGATTTTAAATTCTCCTCCATTGTTGCAAACCGTACCACGCCGGTTATCAGCAAATGAAACATTTGCATAGGGCAGAGGTTCGCCATTTTGATCGGTCACTTTTCCATTGACGATGATAGGGGAATTGTTTTGGGCCGAGGCAAACCCTACCATTAATGTCAGGATCAGTAAAGCGTATTTCATTGTCAATGCATGGAGTAGAAAGTACTGTTACTAGAATGCATAATTTATAAGCATGGAATGTATATGACTCCAATTATTTTAAACTTCCGCTAATTATTTGCAGAAAGTATCAGTTGCAGTTAGGTGCATATTCGCCTTCAGAAGTAACAAAGTAACGGGACCCGTCCAGGTAAAACTTTTCGTCTTTATACTCCATTTCAAATATCCTTTTTTCTCCGTTGTGGTAGGTAAGCGCTAAAATCAGCTGACCACCCGATACCTCTACATCCCAGGTGCCTTGTCCCGCTTTGCCACTTGTACTGTAAGCGGAAATTCCTGAGCCTCCCGCGCTGACACTGCTGTTGCTATTGAAATTAAAATACCCTCTTCCACATAAGTCGATTGTGGTTTTAGAATCATATCCTCCTGAAATACCACCAGCAGTTGAGCTGCCTGAATAATAGGAATCCATGTACGTTAATCTGGAGTCCGATAGGTAATCTTTCCATTCTTTTATTTTGGAAGAATGGTCTACTTTCTTAAATCTAAAAGATCGGAATAGTTGGAGACAAACATTTTTGTAAGTAGCGTTAAAATTGGCAGGGGTTGTGATGGCCATGATAATAGCACCGGTTCCCTTACCATATGGGTTGGCAATTCCTACAATATATGATTTGGCAGCTTCAAATTCTAAAGTTCCTGCAAACTCACCACCGATTGCATTGGAGTTTAAATTCTCTAGGTTACCCATCAATTGGAAAACGGTACCATTGCCCTCATTCATCCCTTCTCTGGCTTGTTGCCTAAGCTCATTGATGCCATATTCATGCGGCTGGACGATAATAAGTCCGGGTATGGAATTAGATCCAAGTACGATCATTTCCTCAGTTTCCTGTCCAACCCACCCGGATGGAATGTCAAAAGAGACGCCCAATTCCGGATAGTCAACGTGTCCTGATAATTGGGCATTTGCTGTTAAGCACGAGACTATCGAAAGAATAGTAAGCAATAAGTATTTCACTTTTTTAGTTGTTGGTATCAAGTGAAATTAATGAAAAAAAACTGATTTAAAAACCGGGTGCGAAGCTCAAAAATGAATAAATGAGGAACATAACGACTCCCAGAATAAATCCCTTCTTTTTCTTAGCGCCGTCTATTTGAAATAATGATCTGATTTCTTTTCTCAGGAAAATGTACAATACAACAATGTAGATTCCTAAATAAGACAGCGTTTCTGTGATCGGGGCGGGGATAAGACCATCGATGATCGAATCGCTAGTTTGATCGAAATAGAAAAAATCTGCTAGTCGCTGTATCGAAAATAAGAAGCTGATGGTAAAATAGGCTACAATTAATTGCCATCCCTGCGGATACCTCTTTACAAGGAAATAAATAGCTAATCCTAAATGCAGGTGTGGAATAAAGACATGAATAAAAAGTGAGGGATCGAACGATTCGATGAGCAGATACTGAAAAACCGAAAGCGATTGGTATAAGAAAAGGACAAAGAAAAATGATAGTGCTACACAGATCAGGTTCACAATACCATCTGGATTGATCTCTCCGTCACTGATTGGAGAAAAACGATCAATGAGACTTACTTCACGATCTGAGTTGTTAGGATAGTTATCAAAATTGTCATTCATAAATAAGCTTTTTAGTCGAGGTACCTCTTGGTCAGATTCCCGTAATCGTCAATTCGTCGATCTCTAAAGAACGGCCAGATTCTTCGAACGTCTTCAGTTCTTTTTTTATCAATCGTAACCAATTGGTTTTCTTCCTTTGCTGATGAACAAACCGTAAGAAATTCACCTTGCGGACCTGCTACAAAACTATGACCCCAGAAATCGATACCGTTAGCGGAAGGGTCGGGACTTTCTTCATTACCAACTCTGTTGACGGAGATAACGGGCAAACCGTTTGCTACTGCATGTCCTCTCTGTGAAATAATCCAGGCGTCCTGTTGTCTTTTCTGTTCTTCTGCATCGTCATTTGGATCCCATCCAATGGCGGTAGGATAAATCAAAACCTCAGCGCCCTTCATAGCCATCAGTCGTGCACCTTCTGGATACCATTGATCCCAGCAAACTAAAACACCCAGTTTTCCAACGCTGGTTGGGATCGGTTCAAATCCGAGATCGCCGGGCGTAAAATAAAACTTCTCATAAAACCCAGGATCATCGGGAATGTGCATTTTTCTGTATTTCCCGGCAATGCTGCCATCAGATTCCAACACCACAGCGGTATTGTGATAAATTCCGGGAGCTCTCTTTTCGAATAACGAAGTGACCAGCACTACCTGTAATTCTTTCGCCAGCTTTCCAAAAAGATCAGTAGACGGTCCTGGAATTGTTTCGGCCAGATCAAAAATATCGACATCTTCAGTCTGACAAAAATAAAGGCTGTTGTGCAACTCTTGCAGTACGATCAGCTCGGCGCCTTTATCTGCTAACGTACGGATATTTCTTTCCAGTTTCTGCAGGTTTTCGGCAATATCAACAGAATTGGTTTGCTGTATGATTCCGATTGTGATCTTATTCCTGTCCATTAGTTGAAATCCGGTATTTGCATAGTAATGCAATGTAATGAACCGTGTTGTTTTATCAAAGCGGTGCAATCAACTCCCACTACTTGCCTGTTTTCGAATATTCCACTGATAATTTCTAAGGCAAGTGTGTCTTTGATAGCATTGTATGTGGGAACTAAAACCTTGTTATTTGTGATCAGAAAATTAGCATAAGTGGCAGGAAGTCTATTGCCTTGATTGTTGTAAATGGCATCAGCGAAGGGAAGGGGAACTAGCCGATAAGGCTGCCCACTTTTGTTCCTGAAAGATTTCAATTGCTTTTCCATTTTGACCAGTTCTTCAAAGTGTGGATCATTTCTTTCGGGAGGCGCTACATAAGAGATGGTTTCCGGATTGCAGAACCTGGCAAGTGTGTCGATATGACTGTCAGTGTCGTCACCTTCGAGGAAACCGTGATCGAGCCATAAAAAATGATCGGTACCAAGCCTTTCTTTAAGGGAGTGTTCAATGTCTGAAAGCGTCATCGGCTGATTTCTGTTAGGTGCTAGCAGGCAATGTGAAGTAGCAAGTAAAGTGCCTTGTCCATCGGTTTCCACACTACCGCCCTCAAGAATCAAATCATTAGCATCTGTCAAGTTTGGTAAAATACCCTTTTGCCACAGAGTTTGATTGATAGCATTATCTAAATCAGCCTCGAATTTTTTCCCCCAGCCATTGAATCTAAAGTCCAGAAAATCGATTTGGTTTTTAATAGACCTAATAGCTAGAGGCCCAAAATCCCTTGCCCATGTATCGTTGAAAGTTGATTCAATAAAGACTATATCGTTGAGTGCAATATCCGACAATTTTGCTTTTGTATCAGGTATATTTCGACAAATCAGAAATACCTTTTGATGGGTAATAATTTCCTGAATGATATTCCGATAGCATGATTCCGCTTCATCCAAATTATCAGACCAATCAGTTTTGCTATCTGGCCATGCCATGAGAATTCCCGATTGTTTTGCCCACTCCGCTATCAGCATTTTTGTAAAAGATTGAAAATGTCTGACAAAAATAAGCGCACGTTTAATTAGTTTGCAAAGTAGATGACGAATAAAATCTTTAGTCGATGAAATACGCATTTCTTAGAATGAAATACATCATTGCTTTTTTCCTGCTGTTCATTATTTTAATAGGAGGGAGCTGTCAAATGAAAAAATCAAGTACTACAACTATGGGATATAAATATCTGGCATTGGGTGATTCTTATACAATTGGTGAAAGTGTAGCCGAAGCGGAACGCTGGCCCAATCAGCTGGTAGCAAAGGTTTCAGCTGGTAAAGAGACAACGTTTGAACCTGTGGAAATCATAGCAACAACAGGGTGGACAACAGATGAATTAAAATCAGGTATTGCTGAAGTTTCGCCTAAAGAGAATACCTATGATTTTGTTTCACTGCTCATTGGCGTCAACAATCAATACCGAGGTTATCCAATTGCGGATTTTGAAAGAGAATTTGAAGAGTTACTCAATCAGGCAATTGCTTATGCGAAGAAAAAAGAAAATGTGTTTGTAGTGTCCATCCCTGATTATGGAGTGACGCCTTTTGCGGCTTCAAAAGATCCCGAGAAAATAGGGAAGGAGGTCAAAGCTTATAACGATCTTTCTAAACGCATTGCTGGAAAATATGGGATTGCTTTCTTTGATATTTACCCGATTTCCAAAAAAGCATTAAATGACAATTCATACGTTGCTGGAGATAAACTACACCCATCAGGTAAAATGTATGCAGAATGGGCAGATTTGATAATGCCGTGGTTGGAGAAAAAGATGAATCAATAGAATAATGCAATTATTTCATCGAACATTTCACGATTGATAAAATAAATAGCCTTATTTTTAGTTCCAAAGATAAATAGTTCTAATTTTGACTTTTTAGAAATAGAAGCAACCTCACATGAGGGTATCTGTAGGTGTTATTATATTGGTGTTATGCGCAATTTCCTCTTGCAGGGATAAAGTGGTATGTCCGGCTTACCAGAGTACTTATATTTTGGATGACTCTGTCAGGATGACTTACTATTCCTATCTGTGGAAACTTGATGAAGGCGAAAGACAAAATTTTCTCGCAAAAGAGAAAGCCAAAGACTCTATTCCCAATACCGTATCAAATACCCCTTCGGCAGAATACTTTGCATATGTGGAACCTTATATCCCCCCGGTGGAAAAGGTGAATAAGAATCAGTACGGTATCATTAAATATCAGCCTTTTTGGATTAAAAATGCCAGATTGAGAACAGCGCCGAAAGTAAATGTGCACAAACCAGTATTTGATGAGGAAGAGTTCGATCAGGAAGGTACGTTCCTGGCAGGAGATTTCGCCGTGACAGACTCACTGGGTAATGTCACTGATTCTACAGTTGTTAAAATACCGCTTTCCCTTCAAGGCGGTGACCAAAACAAAAAAGGGCCGAGGTATCTATATAATTATGAGCTGAATGATCAGCACAATATGGAGCAGGTTTACTACAATAAGTACTTTGGCGAGTATTTAGTGGACAGAAGACCTCCGCCACAACCGGATACACTTCAAAATCAAGTGGATTTACCTGATTCGCTGCAGAAAAAGAAGAAGGGATTCTTTAAAAATCTTTTCAAAAAGAAAAATAAAGCCGTATCTGACAGCACAGCGGTAGATCCCGAATTACTGGAGGAAGATCCTGTAGACGAAGATGAAAATACCGAGGAAGGCGAAGGAGGTAACGATTAATTTGTTTTAAGCTGGTTATGCTGACCTATAAAATCTCCAGGTGGTCCGTTTCAGTCAGTCTTTCTGCATTGATTTTTTCACTCAGTTCCTTAATAAGCCGAAACATTTCAGGCACTTTTTTCTTAAGAGTTGGTTTCATGATCAACAGAACAAAAGGCTTGATCAAAGGGTAAAATTTTGCTCTGATCTCAATAGTCAGAATGGTGTGATTTGTACCCTTCGTGTCTTTGTTGAAAACAAAATATAAGTTGATCTCTTTGAAAGGTCCATTATTCAGCACCTGCTCACCAAACTCATGCTTTGACTTTTTACTGCCTATTGTACGGACTTTAAACTTTTTATTGTTGATGATACAGTAATGCTCTGAACCTAATCGATAGATGTCTTTTTCATTATGATCTACGATCTTTGCTTCATTGTTCCATACTGGCCTGTGCTTAAAGTCCGACAAAACTTCATAGACAATGTCTATTGGAGCATCGATTTCACCAGTTTCCGCTACAATCGTTGGCAGGGAATTATTGGCCAGGTGGCTATTGTTCTCCTCCGGTTTTATGGACTCCTTTAGATCCAGCAGTCTCAGATAGGAATAATTGACTTCTCCAATTTCGTCATAGCTGGCAGAGCCATGTTTTCTTGGTTTTGGAATCTGTTCCAAATCAAATCTTGAAGATAAGGAATCACTGAAAAGGAGATAATCTTTCCCTTCTATGTTATTCTTCATCAATCTGTGAGCAGTAATGACATCCAGTCCATAAGGCTTTTCCTTTCCATTGACACTGGCAAACTCTACTACTCCTATATGAGCAATGAATTTGAGCGATAGGTTAATAGCTGATGTACAGGCACCACAGGTACAAATTCTCATCTCATTGTAGTACGCCAGATGTTTGTGAAATGCTATGTAGGTATTTTCTACTACCTGGTAGATCGTATTGATGTCCAGTTTGTTCACGTCCTGATAAAGAAACAAAGCATCACCTTCAACTTCGGCCAGTTCAAATTTGTGCCTGGTTTGCTCTACGATAATGGCGATTAATTCCTCTATGATGTGACGGCTATGCCTGATATCAGTGGTTTTACTAAATTTCTAAAGACCACAGAAATCAGGAAGCAGGAAGACAATTTCCTGAGAACCATTATCGTTTTTTGTGCTCATAAAGTACTTTGCCGGAACAGTTTTAAAAATATCTGAACAGTCAAACGCGCGCTTTTTAAAATTCAGCTATTCAGTTTACTGCTATACCTCTTTACGAAGATAACGATTAATTAGTTTACAGGAAATCCGGTTCTTAGCGATTAGTGTCGTGTAAAAGTCTTATGTTTTGTGGATTTTTTAATCAAAATGTTAAGATGTGCTGAACAAACAGGAACTCAGAGTAATCAAAAAAAAGTAGCAGGCATAATTGCCTGGTTGCAAGATGCCTGCTGTCAACTGCTAAAACAGTCTTTTTTTGGTGTAGCGGAACTTATAAATCTCCAAGGTTATCGTCGAATCTGTCTACCGTTAAAATCCGATACAATGGTAATCCACCCTGAGAAAAACTGGGATCTCTGAAATCAACAGAATGATTGCTAAGTGTTTTCCATCCATTTTTTCGACCTCCCTGTACACTTACATTCCATTTGAAGCCAAATCCTTCTTTGTGTTTTTTAGTTCTGCTTCCACCGTTATTACTAGTTACATGCTTCACATAAACATAAGGTCTGTAACCTGTTCCATTGCCGATTCTGGTTCCATCGCCAGGAGTTGTCCAATTCTGTCCGAATCTGCCATTCGATGATACGTCCATTATTTGAACTTTAGTTCCTGACTTTGCATTGCTACCAAAAATGGCATTTTCCTCGTTCCAAACAATAACCCTTAACTGGGCCTGAATTGTGTTTCCATTCCAGGGATATGTAAATGTGTAGGCAAAATTCTCACAGTTTTGGCAAGGGAAAGGATTACCGGAAAAAAGATTTGATTGAGTAATGTAGAGAACATGTTCACTATGGGCTTCCGTCTGTGGACTGGAGGATGATCCCTTTAATCTCTCATAAATTGCACGAGCAGCCGGGCTTTTGAAGTCGTAATCATCCAATTGTTGTAAATTATCCAAATAGTCATAAATCATAGATGTTTCATTTAAGTCGGTCATCCCATCTTCACCAAAGTGCACAATTTTCTCCCAGCTATTTCCAACTTTTTTGTAAGCAGCAACCTGATCAGTTCTGTATAAAATACCGCCAATTTCCACTTGTCTATTGTTGTCCAGCAATGAGATTTCATAAGGATCGAAGTAATGACTTAGCTCCTCATATAAACTCTTATTCACTGTCACTATATCGCCAGCCTCTTCTAGCTGATCCAACTGATCTTCATATTCCTCCATTGAGACAAATTCGCGACTCTGCTGGTCAAAATTCGGGTCTAATTGTACAGTAACGAAATTTCCTTCCTCCAATTCGTACTGTACCTGTTCCATGATTTGATCATCGGGCTCTTCAGTTTCCGAACAGCTAAAAAATACAGCACTGGAAAAAAGTGTCAATAATAATGCTGTCAATGGATTGAAATAGTTTTTTTTGATTTTCATAATAAAAATAAATGTTGATTAACTAAAGGTTATCACGACAGATTTGTTGTGCATATTTTCAATTGAAGTATTAGTTGAATTTTTGAAATTTAATTCATAATTATGAATTCATAATTTCTTAAAATACATAGTTTGACAGTTACAATATCGAAAATTTATCAATACAAAACTTAACGTGATAATGTCTATTTTTAATGTCATGAATGGTAGAGGTGGTCATGACTTCCACCTTTTTGGTTGTGTCATTAAAAAATATCCGGTTGCGCTTTTTTGCAAGCTATGATTGGTCATTTTCATTTTTATGAAAGTAGTTGCATACATTTTGATTGTTAAGAGGCCATGACTCAATAAATGTTATAAAGAAGCATGATAAAGTTGGTTTCTTATCTCTTTAACGTAGGCTACTGACGGATTACAGCTCATAATCATCTTGGACTTGATACTATCTCTACCGCTTTTGTTCGCATAAACCAATCCGTTTATTGCAGCGAGACGACCCATGTCTTTTGATGTTTTATGAAACACATCCGGATAAATTTGTGAGAATATGGGCTACTCCAGCCGGTCAGAACAAATAAGATTATTTTCACCAGTTACCTTATCCTTGATCAGTTCTTACCATCGAAGTAGCCGCTATTCTTATGAAATCAGGCTTCTGCCTGTTTCATTTAATGAGGACAATCAGGTGAACATACACCAGTGGCACATCTGCCAGGATATCCGTCGGCATCACAAACAGCACCATTGTTATTGTAGCTGCTGTTATAATAGAAACACTGCGGTCCTGACCCGCCCGGAGTAAGACCTCCGTTTAAAGCTTTTTGATTGTTCTTCGAAATCTCGCTTGATCCACTAATTGATTCTAAATTCTTAAGCATAGTTTATCTTAATTTAAGTTCCTCACCTACTCTGTTTACGGATTTTCGGTTTCCTCCTGCATACCATCGGTCGATTAACACGTATTTGAGTGATGGTCTCATAGGTATGATGCAGGAATGAAAAAACATAACAGCTTTTTTTTAGATTTTTTTTTCGAAGGGAGAATAAACTAACTTCCTGAAACAAATTATTTGATTGGAATGTATACTAATACAATATCTTAGAGCGATTTTTGTTTTCCCAATAGACCCTATCAGCTCAAAGTCAAAATACTTAACCAAACATTAAATGAAAGATGAATTGATCGAGAGAGCCATTAAGAATGCCATATTGGGAGATGAAAATCTATTTAATAAATTCATAGAAAATATCTATTCTGAACTGCTGCCTAAATTAACGGCAATGACTTCCTCGGTAGATTCTGCCAGAGATGTTTTTATTCGGTCCGTACAGAAATTTTGGGAAAGGTTTGTGATCAAACAAGAGCAACTTCCGGAAAATACAGTGGGCTATATTTTTATGATGTGTAAAAATGCCTGGCTGATGCAGAAAAGAAATCAATGGAATATGGTGGCGCTTACGAGCGAATCCTACAGCTATCCGGAAGCCGACGGTTACGATCATTATCTGCTTGAAAGTGAGCATTCTGTAAAAGATTCGGAATATTTGAACAGGCAAAAGGCATTAACGCTGGCACTGGAGCAGATGTCCGAAAAATGTAAACAACTGATAGAGACAGAGCTGGATAAACAAGTGAAATTGAAAGATCTACAAGATGAGCTGGGATATCCCAATTACCAGTCGCTGGTTCAGGCTAAATACAACTGTAAAAAGAGGCTTACTAAGATGGTTTTCAGAGTTTTAAAGGAATTGAAGAAACTATAGCTGCTACAATGATGGAAAACAAAGAAGACTATTATTTGTCATTGATCGAAAAATACGTAAATCTGGATCTTTCTGAATCTGAGTTGGAGCTGGTAGAGGAAAAACTTCAGAATGATGAGGCCTTCATCACTTCTTTTCGATTGTATCAGGAAAGTCAGGCAATTGTGAATGAATATAGGCCCGACAGTGCGAAGCAGAAGACTTACGGGGAGTTAGCGCAGGTATTGGCAAACAATTCAAAGAAGCAGGGTAGAGGCATTACAATGAATACAGCGTTTGCGGTAGTCGCAGCATCGATTGCAATTCTAATTGTTACAGTGTTCTTAATCCACAATTCGGAGGAAGAAAGAGATTTGAAACTGATGGCGCAGCAAGCCTGGGATCAGGACATAGGATTAGATTATCGTCAGGTTAGAAATACGGAAAATGACTCAGCGAGGGGCGTCTTGCTCTTAGGTTTTGACTATTATGATCAGAATGATTATCAGAATTCCATCGATGCATTGCAAGATTTCAAAGCTGGTGATTTGTATTTTGAAGATGTCTTATTGATCCGGGGATTGAGTAACTATCAACTGGGTAACCGGGAGAAAGCCATCGACCTGTTGAGCACTCTCAAAGAATTCCCCACTGGCAAAAAAGCCAATGTTGCCAAATGGTACCTCGGACTGATATACCTGTCGGAAAACAATGAATTAGAAGCTGGAAAGTACATTGAAATTCCTGATAATCCTGATACCGGGATAAAGATTATAGAATAACCTTAACACTCATCCATTATGAAAGTCCTTCAAATATTTCTGATATTTCTCCTGTTGGCGGCAACCAACCTGATGGCGCAACCTGGTACAAGAGAAAATACAGCAGATCGTGATTTAGAACTAGCAGATTCGCTAATGAATGTCAGGGCATTTGATCAAGCTATTCCGTTGCTGCTGGAAGCGTCATCAGTCTATCAACAAAACAACAATAGTCCCCGTTACGTCGATTGCCTGATCCGGCTTGCCAACAGCTATTTTCATCAGTATCAGTGGGAGAAGTGCAAGGAATATGCTGATAAGTCATTGGCTTACAGCCTCAAAGAGTTTGGCGATCAATCGGTTTATGTAGCCAGGTGCTACCTTATTTTGGGGAGATATCAGCAGGTCGCTCAGAAAAACAAAGAAGCATTACAGCATTTCCAACAGACCATAGAAATCATCGAAAAAAACAACCTCGATGACTTGAAATCATTGATAGAGGCAAACAATTATTCAGCCCGGTCTTACTACATATTAAGCAATAGCGAAAAGTCCTTGCAGTCCCTGCAAAAGGCAATAGAAATTAGTAAAGAACTCCATGGTGTTGATGCTCCAAGTACGATCAATCTGATGATTAATAAAGGTGTGATTTACTATGGCAGCAGTCAGCTAAAAAAGTCGCTTGAGGTGTATCAATCCATGTTGCCTGTTTTATCGGATACCTCTTTGCATCATCAGTCAGTATTGATAAAATTATATAACAACATGGGGAATACCTACCTCGCCCTGGGAGAGTATCAATCGGCATTGGCCAGTTTGTTACAATCCATTGCCATCAACGAACAGCTAAACGGGAAAAACAGCAAAGTCTCTCCAAATTCATTATTTGTAATTGCTTCTACCTATGTCCTGCTTGGAAAGTACGATCAGGCGGAGGGTTTTCTGGAAAAAGGCAAAAAACTTGTTTTGGAATTATTCGGTGAAAATCACCCATTGATGGTGAGCTATGCCAATGATATGTCTACTATTTTGATGAAACAGGGCAAGTACGAAGAAGCACTTGCCCATCAGAGAAAGGCGCTCGAAATATCCTATCAGAACGGCATAGATGTATTCAGAAGTT
>JBCBHL010000226.1:0-12213 GCA_038525605.1 Bacteroidota bacterium | reverse complement strand
GTCGAATCTACTGGAAAAGGGAAGGAGCGTTCGGATGAGCAAGGGTTTACGGTACTGGAACAGGAAAACCTTTTTCAATACAGTACTGGAGAATCCTACAGTTCAAAAGTTGAAGAAGAGCTATTTATGAATTTTGACTGTGAAGAAGCTTTCATATTTGTCAGAGGATTGGAATCCGGCGTTTACGAAGATACTGAAGGTTCGGTTACTTACTCCGTAAAATATGGTGATGGGGAGTGCGACAACATTATTCTGGTAACAGAGAATGGTGAAGAATTCACAATAGATTTAGATGAAGCCTATGATGATCTGGGAGACGATACAGATGATTGATTATCAGGTCATTTAGAAAACAAACAAGTGCCAGTAGATCATTCTGCTGGCATTTGATCGTCATTTACGTTTTTCAAGGTAATGCTTCACCCGGTAATAAACAGAATTACCCAGTAAACTCATTCCCGTATTAAAAATGATCAAAGCAAAAGTGCCAAACCATATCCAGTCTCCTGATTCGGGGTTTTTGTATTTCAAAATACCCGCTTCGATGGCAAAGCATAATCCAGCTCCTATGAATATCAGGCTTACTGGTCCCCAAATCATCCATTTTTTATAATTACTCATATTTTCATTATCCAAAATGTAATAATGTATCTGAAATAGCCTGGTGAGCAATTTTAGCGGCTGACTCACCTGAAACCATCGCAGCATTCAGCGAACCATTGAGTTGATGATCTCCGGCAAGTGCAATTCTTTCAGTCAGTAAACTTTCATTTTCCTCTCTGGAATACGCCAATCCTTCTAAAGAAGGCAGAGCATGTGGGATCTTGTAGCGTTTTAGAAAGGTAAGATCAGAAATATTAAAACTACTATGTAAATCCTGCTTGACCTGTTCCACCAACTCATCTTCTTCTAAATTGTGATCTTTCACTACAGTGACCGAAAGCAGTTCACTATCTCCTTTACTTTCCGTTTCGATACTGGTTGGATAAAAGATATTATTTACAAGGCTTTCCTCATTGGCATTTAGCCCTATAATCGGTTGATTGAATGCTCTGCTTTTAGATGTGAAATACAGATTTTCACATGATTTCCAATCCAACGTAGAAGCGAAGTTTCTCATAATTTTCCCCGGATCCGTAGCTATGATGACAAAATCATAATTCAATACTTCATCGTTCTCAAGGGTAATTTGCTGACCGTTTACGTTTAATACTTTACTATTTAATCGAATTGACGTTTGCTTCAAGGAACTTGAAAGCTGCTTCGCTATTGCACCCATTCCCGCCTTTGGAATCACTGCATTCCCTTCTCCAAACATTTTGTAAACAAATTCAAACATTCTGCTGGAAGTAGCCAATTCCGGTTCGAGAAAAATCCCAGAAAAGAAAGGCCTGAAGAAATTTTCAATGACATTTGATGAAAACCCATGATCTTTTAAATAGTCTGCTGTGCTTAACTCAGCTTTGGTGAATATTTTGGAGACTTCTTCACCCTTCAGTGTACTGTTCAATCTGAATATTTTCCATTTGTCGAAAAGACCAGCTAGGGATGAAAACACAGTGGGCATCAAAAAGGAGGAGTCTCTTAAAGGGTCGCCAAACATTTTACCATCACCATTTTTATAAATCAATGAACCAGGAAGCAACTGCTGGAGGTTTAACTCATCGTAATTCAGATACTTTTGAGCCATCGGGTAGGCATCCAGCAACACCTGGAATCCATGATCGAGCTGATAACTGGAGAGAATATCGGTTTTTACACGTCCGCCCACCCCATCAGAAGCTTCTAAAATGGTAGGCTTATAGCCAAACTCTTCGAGATTTCGGGCAGCAATTAAACCGCTGATTCCTGCACCTATGATGATAACATTTGCGTCCAATGGATTTTCATTCATATACTATCAACCCTCAACCTGCAAGAGTGTTTAGAAATTACTGTTTCCAAAAACAAACCCGATGATCAGGTGAACAGATTCAAACATCTTATCACTGTTTTTTTATTACATCGGGGAATATCAAAGAAGCATGTTTAGAGTTGTCCATAGGATGGCGATTCAATTGAACAGCAAAGGGCTGAATGTTCTGCACCAAAGAGATTTAAAATAAAGTGATGCTAATTCTCATTGCGTTAAAATCAAATTAAAAGGTTTTAAAAGATTATATTTATTGATCGAAACTTCCTGAACGCATGCTAAACAGAACGCTATTTTCTTTCTCCATTTTATTGTTGCTATCCTGGCATCAGTTAGCTGGACAAACAACTATTTCCGGTAAAGTCACAGAGAAAGGAACCGGCGAAGCGCTGCCTTATGCCAATGTTATCATCAAAGGCAGCAAAACTGGTGTCGTGACAAACCTGGACGGTTTTTTTAGCCTGATCGATGTAAAGGAAAAAGAGCTGATTCTTGTCATTAGTTATGTTGGGTTTACCACGCTAGAGGTGGTAGTGAAAGATGAAAAATATCTAAAAATTCAGCTTGAGCCACTGAGCGATCAATTGGAAGAAGTAGTGGTGACAGCCAATTCATACAAAGTATTTGACGCCACGACAGGTATCAGCACCACCATCTTATCTACTAAACAGATTTCGTTGCTGCCAAGCATCGGTGAACCGGATATATTTAGGTCTTTACAGATGTTACCGGGAGTAAGTAGCACCAATGAGAACTCATCAGGGTTGTTTATCAGAGGTGGAACTCCTGATCAAAATCTCACTTTACTCGATGGTATGACCGTTTACAAAGTGGATCACTTTTTTGGTTTTTTCAGCGCCTTCAATACGAATGTCGTCAAAGATGTGAGACTTTATAGAGGCGCATTTCCAGCACGTTATGGAGGAAGGACTTCCGGCGTTATTGAACTCACAGGCAAAACCGGGAGCTTCGAAAAGGTACAGGGAGGAGTCAACCTGAGTCTGCTGAGTATTGGAGGAAACCTTGAGATTCCTATCAGCAAAAAGCTTTCTGTGTTGATAGCAGGGAGAAGGTCTTATTCAGAGGTATTAAAAGGCGGACTTTACAAGGATTTGATCAGCAACTTAAACGGAGACAGTAACCTCACAGCGGCAGGATTGGAAAATGCCACTAATATTACAACAGAGCCTGACTTCTACTTTTACGACTGGAACAGTAAGCTTTCTTACCGGCCTGGTGAAAGAGATCTAATTACTATCAGCACCTACAGTGGTCAGGATTTTCTGGACGAATCTCAAAACCTGCTGATTCCTGTTACAGATCAGGTAGCGGTAGATTATTTCCTGGACGAAACTACTGATTGGGGCAACAGAGGAGTTTCAACGAAATGGTCGAGACAATGGAACCCGAAGGTTTATACCAACTTACTATTTGCCGGATCAGAGTATTTCAGCAGCTATCAAAGGGATGAACAACTGATTATATTCAGAGAAGATTCTATCGTTTTGGATGGCCGAAGACAGACCTTTGAAGATAACAGCGTGATAGATTTGAGCATGAGGGCTGATCTGGAATGGCAATTGAACCTCAATACTAAATTCGAATTTGGCGTTTCGACAACAGAAAACAAAGTTGAGTATGACAATATCAGAGACGATACCGTTACTCTGCTGAATCGGTCTCAGCGGGCAAGGTATAGCTCTATGTATGCTTCACAAGAGAGTAAAATAGGAGACAAGCTGAAGTTGCTGGCGGGAGTTCGGCTTTCGAGTTACGAACTATCCGGCGGACTACTGTTTGAACCAAGATTAAATCTCAATTATGACCTGACTGAGAAAATTAAACTCAAGACAGCTTTTGGCATTCATTATCAGTTTGCTAACCAGATTGTCAATCAAAATATTTCTGAAGGCTCCCGGGAATTCTGGCTTCTATCTGATGGAGAATTGATAGAGTTAAGTAAATCGATACATTATGTAGCAGGAATCTCTTATAAAACAAACGGATGGTTGTTTGATATGGAAACCTTTTACAAAGACCTGGAGGGCATCACTGAGTTTTCATTGCAATTTCAAAGAGGAATCAATGATTCAGTCAATGAGCTTTTCAGAAGCGGCAATGGATTCGCATCAGGAATGGAACTCCTGATTCAAAAGACACAAGGCAAATACACCGGATGGATTTCCTATACATTGAGTGATATCCGAAATACCATTTCTGAATTAAACAATGGTTTTGCCTATCGGCCACTTCACTATCAAAGACATGAGTTTAAAATGGTACACTCCGTTGAAGTGGACGACTGGACTCTGTCATCCAATTTCATTTACGGCTCTGGCAATCCATTTTCAGAGCCCAGCAACAGGTATCAGATCGAACTACTGGATGGCAGGACGCTGGAATATGTTGGTCTGGGAGTTAGGAACGGCTCATTTAACCCTGCTTACATCAGGTTGGATCTCTCAGCAAACTATGATTTTGATATGGGCAAAGCGAAAGCCAGGCTGGGGCTTTCACTGTTTAACCTGCTGGGTAGAAGAAACGTCTGGTATACTGAATATAATTTTAGTCAATCCCCACCATTGATTAATCAGATTAACTATCTGGGTTTTACTCCTAATTTGCTTTTCTCTCTAAACTTTTGATCTATTATGCGTCAATTAAAATACTACCTAATTTTTAGTTTCATTTTATTGATTGGATGCGAGGAATTTATTGAGCCCAATGCTGATCAATTTATTGTGGAAGGATTCATTGTAGCGGGTGAACCAGTTGATAATATCAAAATAAAGGAATCTTTACCAATTGATATCGATACAATTGCTGATTTACCAATAAGCAATGCCGATGTTGTTTTATCCGGCCCTAATGGTGATGTAACGCTTTCATACGATCCTACGACAGGAAAGTATTTCGACCCGACTTTTGAATTCTCCATTGAGTCGGGAAAGGAATACGAACTACTCATCAATGTAGTAGGTACGGTCGCCACTTCAAAAACAATTATTCCGGAACAACCTGATGGAATTAGCACCAGCAAAAATAAATTAGTGGTACCAAACCTGGTTTTAACCTTTGGTTTGGGAGAAAGGATCACCAAACTATTTGATGAAGAAAGAATCACACTCACCTGGCAACCAGAAACAGGCAGGTCTTATTATGTAGTCATTGAGTCTTTGGAAGATGAGATTGATCCAATTCTGCCGGAAGGAATTCCCGGCGATAGCAGGCGGCTGTTATCATCTTTCAGGTTTGTTTCGGAACCGTCTGAAATTACCACCTTCGAGATTATAGGTGTGGCACTTGAGACTTATGGTAAACATGTCGCAAAGGTCTACAGCGTTAATCAGGAATATTCGGACTTATTCAATAGTGCAGCGCAAGACTCCAGGGATTTGAATGAACCGCCTTCAAACATCAATAATGGTTTGGGAATATTCTCAGGTTTTGCAGTAGCAACAATAGAGTTTGAAGTGGCAAGATTTTAAAATAGCTTTATAGATTAGATTAACTGCACATTGCTAAAAGTGAAACCTTATTAGTTTGGTATGAGTTAGCCTAACTTGTGTATAGTGAAATTTAGGTTGATCAGCAGTCGGTGGCCTTTTTCAAATCTTTTAAACAATGTAAAATAGACTAATAAATCTGGTAATCTTTGGAAAGTAAATTACTGTTCTTTTTTAGTGCGCTCGGAGTTTTTAACTCTCTGGTTCTCTCTGCCTATTTCCTCTTCTTCAAAAAGAATAGCAGCACCAGAGATTATCTTACCGGAGCTTTACTGTTACTCTTTACCGTCAGAGTGGGTGTATCTTGCTTTTACTTTTTTGAAAGTGTCCCAGTGTTTCTGATATATGCAGGAATGGCCGCCAACCTGCTTTTGGGTCCTACGCTATACTACCTCTGTCGGTCATTCCAAGAGAAAGAATTTAGGTTTGGAAGACCGGAATTGTTCCATTATTTGATCATTTCATCAGTCATACTAATCACATCTTTTCTGTTTCCTTTTAAGACCTGGGATTGGACCATTCGCTTTTTTCTGCATGGTTTGCTGACTGCTTATCTCGGATACATTGCACTCAAATGGCATAAGCTATTCACAAATACTTTATTTTCAGGAGAAAAAGCAGATAAGAGTCAAAAGAAAATTACCCTCATTTATCTGGCGTCTGTATTGGTTTGTCTTGGTTTCGCAGTTTCACTGTTGATTTCTTACATTGCCGGACCGTTGCTGTACTCGCTTATATTTTACGGGACAATCGCTCTGTACTTCAAAATTGCAAAAAGCGAAGCTTTAAACTATCAGCATAATAAAATCGATGATAAGCAATTCAATACCGTCAATAGTCAGTTGACAGCTTTGATGGAGGTGGAAAGGATTTACAAAAACCCTGACCTGAAATTAGACACGTTAGCTGCTCAACTGAAAATTAATAAGCACTTACTATCTCAGTTATTGAATAACAACCTGTCTAAAAGTTTCTATCAATATATCAATGAATACAGAGTGCATGAAGCCTGCAACCAATTAAAAGAAAACAGCACTTACAGTGTTGAGGCCATTGGCTATGAGGTCGGTTTTAATTCCCGTTCTGCTTTCTTTTCAAGTTTTAAAAAAATTACGGGTAAGACCCCATCAGAATACAGAAAGCACTTTTCTACTGTAAAATGAAGTCCTTTTAGATCAATCAGTACTCCCGATTGATCGGTACAGTTTTTCTTTTTGGCTATCTAAAGCATGTTTGATATAAAAACATGAAATACATATCATTATTATTACTCATAGGCCTGTTTTTTAATTGGGAGTTAAAGGCTCAGGAGAAGAACCCTACTATTGTTAAAATCGACCGAGCCTTACTGGCAGGTGAAGCGCTTGACACTATTCCTCAGAAACAACCGGACAGAGTAGTATATCAAAGCAGAGTTTATGATGGCAATGAAATTGTAATTTATATGGTAGCCATCGGAACGGGCATCACTAATACCTTCAAAGGCTTTCCACTGGAAGAATTCATTTTCTGGATGAATGGAAAAGCGCTGGTGGAACCGGTGGGAGAGAAGCCTTTCGAAGTGCAGTCCGGAGATTACTTCATACAGGCGAAGGGTTTTACCGGAAATTGGAATTTCATAGACAATGGTGGAATACATTTAGAATTGGCCCTGGTTGCCAAGAACAGAATACCGGAATCGGATAATTCACCAATTACAAAAGCCATGATTATAGACAAAGACCTGATATCAGGTATTTCAACTGAAAATAAAGAAGGCAGAAATACGATATATGAGGGCGTTGAGTTAATTGTCAATATTGTAGGTTTCAAAAATTGGAAAATTAGATCCATAAAGAAAGAACGGATGATTCATTTATTAAATGGGGTAGTTACTATCACCGGAGAAGACCAAAAGCCAGCAAAGTATTATCCCGGAGACTTCCTGATCATTCCCGAAGGTTTTAGCGGTACCTGGCAAAATGTTGGACAGCAGGCAGTCCGTGCTATTGAAGTATATAGAGCATATTAACTGATCATAGTATTCATTTTGCAATAACCTTCAGTAGTCAGTTTAATCAACTTGATTATTTACTAACAGGCTATCGATTTTGGGTCGTTTATATAACAATTTGTTAGTAAATGCCGGATTTTTTGCATAATTAATAGTTGATCCTTAAATTGGTTAACCAATAATTGGTTGACCAATTATTATAAACTGAAATATGCATTCTGTTTAACAGACAGGAAGTGTATGAAAACTTTAAATAACAATTTATTATGTATCTAAAACTACTACTATCCCTGGTATTAGCAATACTGGTGAGTAGCACTGTGTCCGCACAGCTACTGATTAGTGAAGTGCTCTTTGCTCCGGGAGGATCAGATGATTCAAACGAATTTTTTGAAATTAGCGGCACAGCAAACAGTACCATCGCAGCTAATACCTATCTTGTATTTATTGAGGGTGATTCTGATGATCCCGGTGACGTCAACATGGCCTTTGATTTAAGTGGCCAAACATTTGGTTCTAATGGCTACCTGGTTTTTACCCTAACAGGGAACTCTTATTCCACAGCTGCTGGAGCCAATGAAATAACCTCTACAACAGCCAACTGGCAAGGTCTGAGCCAAACTATTGGCACATCCAGTAATATTGAGGACCTGTCGGAAACAATCTTACTGGTCACTACCAGTTCTGCAATAACCGGTACCAGTGATGACATAGATGCGGATGATGACGGAGAAATTGACATTTCCGGATGGACAATTCACGATAGTATTTCTTTACTGGACAATGATGATGCCAATGAATATGGTTACGGTAGCATCATTTACACCAACAACTCTGAGGGAACGATTCACCCTGCTGCATCTACTGTGATTACAGTCGACTTTAACGGTGGTTATGTTTCCAGAATAGGGCAGTCAACAGGAAGTACGAATAACGATTGGTTCTATGCTTCCACATCCAATGCTCCTGCAGATATCAATAGTTCTTCATCGGATCAGGCATTTTCCGATGAAACCGTAACAGAAGTTGGAGGTCCAAGCTATGTTTTTAGTGCGGTTACCTACACTGGAACCGAAGTTTTAACCAATGTTGATAAAACTCAAAATCTCGCAATTTCGGCAGATGTCAGCACCTCCGATGATCTGGAATGTCATAATTTGGTCATTAACTCGGGTGAAACCTTTACGATTGAAAATTCAGGTTCCATTAAGGTCTATGGCAGTTTAACAATCGATGGAACAATGATCGTGGAATCTGGCGGGACCTTATGGACATTTGGTGGTAAAGATGCAGAAGCTGCTACTTTCGAAAGGAACACTACTTATGCAGATGGACGTTACAGCTTCGTAGGCTCACCAGTTGCTTCCAATGCATCGATTACAGGAAGTGATCTGGGCAATATTGTCTTTTCATATGATGAAACAGCAGATTACGGTACCGATGGTATCGCCAGGTGGAAAAATGCAGCATCAGACCAACTGGCGGTTGGTGTTGGGTATGCACAAGCATTTCAGGAGGTGATTTCTTTCACAGGTGTTGCTAACAGTGGTACTATTACTGTGGATGTTACCCACACAACAGGTGCCGCGACTTTGAGTGCAAACCGAGGCTGGAATCTGGTAAGCAATCCATATCCGGCAGCTATCGAAGCAGATGAGCTCCTGCAACTGGCAGGGGCAGGGAGCAATGACAACACCAATGATCAGGTCATTGACGGTGCAATCTATTTATGGGATGATGGAGGTTCCGATGAAGCAAGAGGCGACAATGGCGACTATCTTACCTGGAATGCAGTAGGAGAGGTATTTGGTCCAAATGCCACAACAAAGGGATTTCAGGGTCAGATCAGGTCTATGCAAGGATTTTTTGTGAGAATGACCAATGCAGGAACAGGAACTATTGAATTCAACGAAGACATGCGTGCTACCGGTGATAACAACGATGGCAGATTCTTTAAAGAAGTACCACAACAGACCATTCGCCTCAGCCTTTCTTCCGCTGATGGATTCTATAATCAAATTTTGATTGGTTACCGAAGCGATGCTACTGAGGGCAAAGACAGGTCTTTCGATGCAATGAAACTAATAGGCAATGATGATTTGCAATTCTACAGCTATATCGACGGTGAAAAATATGCCATTCAGGGTCTTCCTGATGAAACTGCTATGACGACAGAGCTGGGATTTGATGCAGGAACAAGTGGTGAATATACACTGACGGTTGAAGTAATCGAAGGAATGGACAGCGATGTGCAGTTTTATATGATGGACAAACTCACTAACGAAGTTTACGACCTGAGTCAAATCTCTGAGTTTACCTTTTCTGCATCAGCGGGGACTGATCAAAACAGGTTTGTGCTATCGAGAGGATCGGTTATTTCTTCGACAATTGAGAATATTGCAGCCCCTGTTTACCAGTATGTAAATGGTGAACTACATGTCAATTTCAATGTGTCAGTAGAAGTTTATGGCTATTCCGTACTTGACATATCCGGTAAACTACTGTTTGAAAAAAGCATGCAATCGAAGAAGATGCAACGCATGACAATTCCAGTTGATCAGCAGCATGTCAATATTGTTCAGCTAAAAACATCAGAGGGTACCATATCACGAAAGTTCCTATTTTCGAAATAATTTAAATCTTGAATTACAATGAAATATTTTAATACAGTACTAATCGTCTTTGTTTTGTTACTGACGGTTTGCCCGGCCTTTGCACAGGGAGCTCCTCCGGCAACTCCCATAGATGGCGGATTATCAGCTTTATTAATAGCAGGTGGATTGTACGGAGCTAAAAAAATACACGATCACAGTAAAAGAAGTCAATAATATTCAATTGATCAACAGGATAGTTTGCAGAAAAGTATCAATATTTCGCAAGATCATAATCTGTTAACTATCCTGTTTTAGTCATAATTTGAATCTTTAATCAACGATATATTTTGAAGAGAAATCTACATAAAATCATTTTGCTAACAATTGTATTTCAGCTAGGTCTTCAAGGCATTAGCAATGCGCAAGTTGTTAGCGATAAAAATGAATTAGCAGAAGCTATCAATAATGCATCTGCAGGAACGGAGATTGTACTGGCAGATGGTACATGGACCGACGTGAACATTTCAATTGATGTTGAAGCCACAGAAAATCAGCCGGTTGTGATAAGTGCAGAAACGGCAGGAGATGTCTTTTTTGAAGGTAATTCACAGATTGAAATCGGTGGGGCTCACATCATATTTCAGGGAGTCATTTTCAGAAACCCATCCGGGTTGATTGTGAATAATGACAGAATCGATCCGATCATCTCATTTCGTGCCAATGGCAATGAATGCGATGATTGCATAGTCACCAATATCAAAATTGAAGATTACAATGGTACATCGGCGCAGGAAGAAGCGGTTTTCAAGTGGATTTTGGTTTATGGATTTCGAAACGAAATTAGCTACAGCTCATTTGTGGGAAAACATGGAGTAGGTAGTATCATCAATCATAACAGAAACGATGGTGAAGCCGATCGAACAAGCATCCATCATAATTATTTCGCTGATCGTACGCCTGTCGGTGAATTCAATGAACTCAATGATCAGGATGCTATCAGACTTGGCAACAGTTCAACTTCGCTATCAGAATCTTTTTCCGAAGTATATGAGAACTATTTTCATAACTTTTCCGGTGAAATTGAGATCATCTCTAATAAGTGTGGCGGTAACAAATACTTCAACAATACCTTCAGAGATTATCAGGGCTCGCTTACGTTGAGACATGGGAACAATTGTGAAGTGTACGGGAATTTCTTCTTTGCAGAAAACAACTCCACAACGGCAGGAATCCGGGTAATCGGTGAGGGGCACAAGATTTACAACAATTACATAGAAGGTGTGAACTCCAGAAAAGCAGGAGGGTCACTATCAGGTGCTACAGGTGGAATCAATATATCCAATGGCAGACCAAATACGGCACTCAATGGTTATTTTACGGTGAAAGATACAGAGATTGTCCACAACACTTTTGTGAATTGTGACTATGCCATCAGGGTGGGTACGACAGTTTCCAGCAACCTGACGTTACCGCCGGAAAATGTGGAAATTTCGAATAACGTGATGGTTAATTCTTCATCAAGTGCCTTCCTCATACAAACCAATGGCAACAATGCTTTTTCTGCCTCAGGCAACATTACAGAAAACGGTGATTGGGATTTAGCAACCAATGTGAACAATAATGTAGTTGCGAATTCAGACTTGCTAACAGAAGAGCAGGAGTTTTTTCGCGTAGCAGATGGAAGCGTACTCATCAATGCCGGAATCGGCAGTTTTGACTATTTAGCTACTGACATTTTAGGTGGAGACAGGGATACTGCGCCTGATGCCGGAGCAGAAGAATTTGGTGCAGCGGGGGAGCGGTTACCGTTTACAGATGCTGATGTAGGTGTCAATGTGGGATTTGGTGCAAACCTTCCTGACAATCCTGACCCGGGAGTGGTTGCCAGTGTTTTTGATGAAAAGGATGTAAATGATCAAATTGTCCTATATCCAAATCCGGCTGTTAACAAAGTTGTCTCTTTCAAATCAGACCAACCTATCTTGGAAGAGGTCGTAATTTTCGATAATTCAGGCAAAAGACTGAAACAGCAAGTATTTACGATTGATAACCAATCAATTGATTTACGAGGCTTTGAGTCAGGAGTATATCTGATCACAATTCCTTCGAATCAATTTCAGAAATTAGTCATAATAAACTAATTATTAACTACTTACATTATAATGCCTGAAGTGATGGTTAGAAACTTTAGTTTTTAGCGCTTCGGGC
>JBCBHL010000225.1:0-12235 GCA_038525605.1 Bacteroidota bacterium | reverse complement strand
TACAACGGAAACACGGTATTTATCAAAATTGATTTGAATACCAAAGAAGTGCTAGATGAGTTTGCATATGATGATAGCTTCAATTCTATTAACGGGAGTGGTATGTCACTGATTGAAAATGGCAGAATCCTCATTGCTTTATCCAACAGCCTGATCATCAGAGACACAAACTCAGGGACAAATACCATAGTAGATGAGTTTTCAGGAGGCAGTGCCATTATCAAAATGGACGACAATGAATTCATTATCACCTCTTCGGAAGTATCAGCAGAAATAGGTGAGAAATTATCTATCAGGCGGATTGTTTTTGAATAGGTGAAAAAGTACCGGCATGCTTTTATTGATTTGATTCAAATGAAATCAATACCTCCTTTTATCATCATCTTCGGGTATCCTGATAAGTAGTTTTTTGATGATATAAGGCAATTGGAATATTATGCAAATTGATTCTCCCAGATTAATACTAATAATATTTGATTGTTATCTAACTTGTAGCAACATAAATTTAGTGCCGAATTGGCTACAAATCAATTAGTTAACGATCAATAACGGGGATAGCACTTAAAATAATGAGATGCTTTAAAAGTAGCAGTCCTAAAAGAGCAAACTGTTAATATCCCATTTTTAGAAGACATTCTCCGAACCAAACCTGATTTCATATGATTTTATTAATTTTATCAATTGATAACTAATCTAACTAACTAATGAGAATTCTATCTATCGTATGTATCTGTCTTATTATTTCATCAAGCGCCCTGTCAAACAATGTTTCAGTAGCGAACGTCAGGCTCACAAATCAAAATGTAACAACTGATGTGAAAGACATTGAATTTGATATTAGCTGGGAAAATTCGTGGAGAACTTCAGCCTCTCCTGCCAATTATGATGCTTGCTGGCTTTTTGCAAAATACCGACTCACCAACTCCACCATATGGAATCATGCGTCAGTCAGTGCTACAGATGGAGATCATACAGCTCCTGCAGGCAGTACGATTGATGCTATGTCGGATGGTAAAGGGCTGTTTATTTTTAGAGATGCTGATGGTGCAGGTAACAATTCATGGGAAAATGTCAGGATTAACTGGACCTACGGGCTCGACGGACTGGCTGATAATGATAGTGTCGAAATAGCAGTTTTTGCAGTTGAAATGGTTTATATTCCTGAAGGTGGGTTCACGCTTGGAGATGGAAATGGCACTACTAAATCAAGTTTTTCATTTGAGTCATTTACCAACAATGAAACAGCTTTATCGATCGGAACTACAATTTCTGAAACTCTAAAGACTGATGCTGCTGTATCAATTGATGACGCCACTTTAGGTACAACTGGCATTAGATTAGATGGTGATGGTGGATTGGATGAAGACAATGATGGAGTTGTCGATCATCCCAATTTTCCGGTAGGATACAATGCGATTTATTGTATGAAGTATGAAATTAGTCAGGGACAATATGTAGCCTTCTTAAATACTCTGAATTCCACACAGGCAAATTTGTTAATCACAAATCAGACCGTTGATGACAATCGTCAAAGAATATCAGGTACCGGAACGTCATGGACCTCAATTTATCCTGAAAGGCCGGTTAGATTAGGCTGGATTGAGCTTTGCGCCTATCTCGATTGGTCCGGATTGAGACCGATGTCCGAAACTGAGTTCGAAAAAATTTGCAGGGGACCATCAGTAGCTGTGCTAAGAGAGTATGCCTGGGGTAGTACCAATGTTTTTAACTCTTCATACATTATCAACGGAGATGGATCAGGTTCTTCAACCCTGGCAAATCCAGGATCAGCCACAGGGAATGCCAGCTTTACTACCACAGATGACCTTCTGGATGGTCCGTTGAGATGCGGCATTTTTGCGGCTAGCAGTAATAACAATTCCAGAGAGGAAACTGGTGGCACTTTCTATGGTGTTATGGAAATGAGCGGTAATCTGTCCGAGCAAGCTGTCTTTTTAGGAGATCCAGATGGTAGAGATTTTGATGGGAGTCATGGAGATGGTGAAATTTCTTCCAATGGTTACGGTAATGTCAGTGGCTGGCCTTCTTTCAATGGCAGTGAAAACAGAACCAATGATTCTGGCTTTAGTGTAAGAGGCGGCGGCTGGAATTTAAGCGATATACTGATGTCAATTTCCAATAGGGCCAATGTTACTTTGCATCCGTTATCCAGAACTGCCGGGAGTAACGGTGTTGGTGGCAGAGGTGTAAGAACCCCAGAGTAATCAATCTTCTTTTTCTTCCTTTCATGCGAAAGATTTACCTGATTCTTTGGTTACTTGCGAGCAGTAATTTCTTACATGCTCAAAAAAGCATTTATTCCGGTGGCAATGGTGATGGTTCGTCAAACTCAACATACCAGCAGTTACCGGAAGCAGGGAATTTTATCTATCTGGGAGGTTCCAGTGACGGATTTAGTCAAAATTCCTTTACAGAAAATCAAGAGGAAAGTGGACTAATTTTTCTCGGAGGAAGCGGCGATGGTTTTTCCACCGCAAATTACATATCATCAGCTCCTGCCGGCAGCTTATTGTTTGCAGGTGGACAAGGAGATGGTTTTTCTCAAGCTTCATATGAACAGGATTTAACTTTGCTGTTCGGAATTTTCACTGGAGGAGATGGAGATGGTGCTGATTTCGGAACCTATCAGCAAATACAATCAATAGGCAATCGAATGTTTGCAGGAGGTGCAGGGGATGGCTTCAGCGCTGATCTATTTCAGGAATCTGTTGGTCCAGCTAACAATATTTATGGTGGTGGACCTGGTGATGGATTCTCTTTTACAACTTACCTGCAACCCCAGTCCGACCAAGGTCTAATCTTCTTAGGAGGCAGTGGAGATGGGTTTATAAGTGCGCTATATCAACAAAATACTCCAGCCAGCTTGTCAACGATCTTCAAAGGAGGATCCGGAGATGGTTTCACTGCTGCGACCTACGAAGAGGACCTGATGCTGCTCTTCGGTGTATATACCGGAGGCGATGGAGATGGCTTTTCATTCTCCAACTTTGAACAAATTAATTTTATTGACAACCCGGCTTTACCCGTTGAACTGATTTCTCTCACAGCGGAATTCTCTGAAAACACAGTGATTGTGGAATGGGAGACAGCCAGTGAATTAAATAATGATTACTTTGAGGTTCAACAATCTGTTGATTTAAACAATTGGACAATAATAGGGCTTATTGATGGACATGGTACTACGAGTGAAAAGCAAACCTATGTTTCTTATCATGATAATCCTCGAAAAGGCTTAAATTATTATCGACTAAATCAGGTGGATTACGACGGAACTAGTAACTACAGCAAGGTGGTATTTGCAAATGTTAACGATCTACATAGCGATCCCAAATTAATCGTTTACCCCAATCCAGCAAAAAAAGTCATCAACATACAGTTTTTCAATACTGATCATCAACAAGTTCAATTGGCAGTTTATGATCTTAAGGGTCAGTTAAAACATCAAACCAACATACAACTCGAAAGTGGCAAAGGAAACATCAGAATTCCCGAAGGGAAATTGACACCTGGTTTTTACCTTTTAATGATTAGCAGCTCAGGAACGTATTATCACCAAAAACTGCTGATAAAATAGCAAAACAATTCTTATCAATTCCCTACCTCCTGTTATCATCATCTTCGAGCATACTCAAATAGCTGTTATACCGATCAGGAGGTATTTCACCTGATTCCACAGCTTCCCTAACCTTGCATTTAGGTTCAATAGTGTGTTTGCAATTATGAAACTTGCATTGCCCAAGGAACTGACGCATCTCAGGGAAAAAATGGCTTAATTCGACATCTTCAATTTCCATCAAACCCAGCTCTTTGATACCGGGTGTATCAATGATATAGCCACCTTCTGTTGAGCGAAACATCTCAGCGAATGTAGTAGTATGAACCCCTTTGTTGGCAAAATCAGATATTTCTTTCGTTTCCTGTTCCGCCTCAGGTATCATCCGGTTGATAAGTGTTGACTTTCCTGTACCGGAATGTCCCGAAAACAGGGCTATCTTTCCGCTGATAGCCTTCTCCAGTTCCCGAAGGTGAGAACCCGTCTTCGCTGATAACAGCAGAGAATCGTAACCGATGTATTCGTACATAGCACGAATCTCATCCAGCACCTCCCAGTCATGCTCGTCCAGTAAATCTTCTTTATTAAAAACAATTAAACAGGGAATTCTGTATGATTCGGCGGTTACAAGCAGTCTGTCGATAAAACCTAGCGAGGTCCGCGGATGATTGAAGGTGGCAATTATCACCAACATATCTACATTGGCGGCTATGATATGTGCATGCGCTGTTTTCTTTGGAGATTTTCTGACGATATAATTTTTCCGCTCTTCCAGTTTAGTAATGACATAGTAATCTTCACCAGCACTTTTTTCCTCAAATTCCACCCAATCACCAACTGCAATAGGATTAGTGATTTTTGATTCTTTTAGCTTGAATTTCCCCCTTAGTCTGGCCTGGAAGACCTGATCATTTTCTCCCCAGATTTCATACCAACTGCCAGTAGATTTGATCACAAGTCCTTTCATGCCTGGATTATTTCCTCTAAGTAATTCATAATTTTTGCAGTTGCTCCCCTGGAATTCTCCACCTGATTCCTACTGGCATCACCAGCCTTTTGCCAGCTATCAGCATTCTCTTGAAAATCTTTGATCAAGGCAATCAATTCCTCTGATGTATCAAATTGAAAACCTCCCCCATTGTCGATTAAATCGATTGCTTCGCGAAACTTGTGATTATTATCGTGTTTGCCAAAAAATACAGGAACTCCATAAACAGCTGCTTCCAATGTGTTATGAAGAGCTCCACGGAATGCACCTCCAATGTAGGCATACTTTCCGTATTTATATAATGATGAAAGCATGCCGATATTATCAATAATCAATACGCTAAAGCTGTCTAAATCATCTCTGTTTTGTGCATCCGAATACCTGACAGAGGAAACTTTCAATTCTTTTCCAAGACCAGCAATTTCCTGCTCGTTGATGTTATGCGGTGCGATCACAAATTTCAAATCTTCTTTGTAGGCTTCAATAACAGGAATCAACTTTTCCATATCAGACGACCAGCTGCTACCGATGATGATCGCCTCTTTACCGTCGAGAAAACGATCAACAATTGGAATTTCCTTAGCTTGTGCAGCAATATCTGCCACACGATCATACCTGGTATCACCAGCTATCGTCAACTGATCGATTGACAACTTCCCCAATAGGTCCGCCGACAGTGTATCCTGTGTAAAAAAATGATTAATTCCTTTAATACGGATCGCAAGAAATTTCCCTCTGCCACTCAGCAAAAAATGACCGGGTCTTAGAATTGTAGATATACTGATAAAGTGAACCCCTCTTTCCAGAGATTGACTAATATAATGGTACCAAAACTCATATTTAACAAATACAGCGATATCAGGTTTGACGATATCGAGGAATCTTGAAGCATTCCCTTTCGTATCTACTGGTAGATAAAAGACATCGTCTGCTCCATTGTAATTTTTACGGACTTCATAACCGGAAGGAGAGTAAAAAGTCAGTAATATTCTGTGTCCGGGAAACTGTTGCCTGAAAGCTTCCATTACTGGTCTGCCTTGCTCAAATTCTCCCAGTGAAGCGGCGTGTAACCAGAAAACAGGCTTGTCGTTCTCATGAAAAGCAAGTTTCAGATCATTGAATAAGTTTTTACGTCCATCCCTAAAGAGTCTTGCTTTCTTATTGAATGCTGAAGCCAAAGCTATTGCGAGAGAATAGCCCCTAATGAAAATCAGGTTATACAAAAACAATCCCATACGGTCCCAAAAATAAAGAAAGGGCTATATCTTCTAACAGATACAACCCTTTTATTTCTCAATTTGATAGTAAATACGCTACCAAACTACAATTCACTTTCAATTATTTAGAAAGATATTCAGCAACACCTTCTCTTGTAGCCTGCATTGCATCTTTTCCTTCTTCCCAGTTAGCAGGGCAAACCTCACCATATTTCTCAACGTGGTGTAGTGCATCTACCAATCTAATCATTTCGTCAATGTTTCTACCTAATGGCAGGTCATTGATTGTTTCATGTCTTACCACACCTTCTTTATCAATTAAGAATGATCCTCTGTAAGCAACAGGAATTCCCTCAAATTCCAAAGTACCTTCCTCGTTGTAAGTCCAGTCACCTGCCAATACACCATAGTTACTAGCTACAGTTCTTGCAGGGTCAGCTACTAACGGATAAGTAACACCTTCGATACCACCGTTCTCTTTAGCAGTCATTAACCATGCTAAATGCGTCTCTTCAGTATCTGTAGAAGCACCAACAACAGCCACTCCTCTTTTTTCAAACTCAGCTAATTTTTCCTGGAAAGCAAGAATTTCTGTAGGGCATACGAAAGTAAAATCCTTTGGGTAGAAAAAGAATACTACGTCTTTTTTACCAATGTACTGCTCTAAAGAAAAACTCTCAACGATCTCATCTCCATTGATTACAGCAGGAGAATTAAAAATCGGGGCTTTTTTTCCAACTAATGACATAATTTAATTTGCTTTTTTATTTATGATTATTATTAATTAATACTTTTTGATCAGGATTTAATTTCTCTCCGTTTACCTGCAATTTGATGTCTGTAATTCTAAAATTTCTGATACTTCTTTTCTTAAAAAAATCAGAAATCAACTCATTCAATTCCTCATCATAAAAATCATATATGTCATGTGTATTGGTGCAGTAGATATGATTGTGAGGATTGGTATTACTATCAAATCGCTGGATTCCTTTTCGGGTAGCTACTTTATTGATCAGACCTGCCTTTTCAAAGTCTTCCAGCACCCTGTAAACTGTGCTCAGAGACAGAGCAGGATTGTCACCACTTACAGCCTCAAAGATGTTTTCGGCAGAAGGATGACCGTCAAAAAGATACATGGCTTTTAACAGCACAATCCTCTGATGAGTTGCTTTGAGACCACTTTCGATAAGTCTGTTTTTGACTGCTGTAAGATTCACTAAATCCAATTGTTTTTATTTAGGAATTATTCCTATTTACTAATAAGCCGCAAAGCTAATCTTATCAGATTTAATTCCAAGAATTCATCAAAGAAAAACGATGTTTTATCGAATAATAATCATCGATTTTGTCTAACCTCATTAATCTACTAATTTTACTAAGTAAAAATTTAGTTACACACTAAACAACGTCAATTATGAAATTGAAACTTTTTACTCTTTTATTAGGAGTAGTTCTTCTGGCCGGTTCATGTGACGAGCAGGAATTTGGATTTAATGTTAGTAAAGAAGTAGCTCTTGAAATCCCGGTTGCTTATGAAGTAGACGAGGTAATTGCAAGCCTCGGTTTGAATCCGCCCGCTACTGAAGAAAGACTCGTTCTCGGAGAGGTTGATGCTTTTTCCGACGCATTGAGTGATGCACAAGACCTTGGGGAAATCGTACTGAATAGTATTGCATATGAAATCACTGATGTGAGCACCGCTGAGGAAACGCCACTCGACGAATTGACAATTAGTGTCGAAGCTGGAAACCAAATAATTGAGTTAATTGCATTGGATGGAAGCCTAAGAAATGTACCTAAAACAAATATCGCGCTTACACAGGTACAACTTGATGCTTTGATAAACGAATTATCAGCAACCGGAAATGATCTTAATACCATTGTTAATATAGATTTCCAACAATCTCCTTCTGAGGATATTCAATTAAACATCAATATGTTTTTTGACATTACCCTCAAAATCAGACAATCCCTTAATTAATAATCCTTAGCTACAATCAATATGAAAAAGTTATATATAATTATCGTTTTTGTTTTTGGCTCATTTGCTACACAAGCTCAGGATTTTGATTTATACCTGGAGGCTGGGGCATCAGACGCCAATAAGCTGTTAGAAAATTATTTTGCACCTGCATTTAAAGGGTTCGGTTACGGCCTCAATGGTGGCTGGTTAAATACCGCCAAACCTCATAAGTCGCTGGGCTTTGATATTACGATATCAACATCACTGGCAAGAGTACCTGATTCGGATCTGCTTTTTTCGTTCGTGAATTCGGATTATTCCAATATTCAATTAAGAAATGGTTCCAGTGCAGATATCCCAACTTTCTTTGGTCCTCGAACTAACCCTGATAATTTACCGGAATTAGTAGTCAATCCGGGAACAACAGAAGAGTTCAGGTTCACAGCAGTTCAGGGTTTCGACATAGAAGAAGAGTTTCAGCTAAATGCCGTTCCTGCCGTTATGGGACAATTGGGAATAGGTTTATTTAAAAACACAGAATTGAAAATCAGATGGACTCCGGAGTTGGAAATCGACGATGAAGGAAGTTCTTTCAAACTGATCGGATTTGGTGTATTGCATGATGTAAAACAATGGATTCCCGGACTTAAATTAGTTCCGATTGATCTTTCTGCATTTGTTGGCTATACGAGCATGACAACTGAATACGTCATTGATGCCAATCCTTCCAATGTGCAAAAAGGAGTTTTCGATGTAAATGGTTTGGTAATTCAGGCGATGGTCTCCAAGCAACTATCCATTCTTACCTTATACGGAGGTGTTGGATTTAACTCATCTACTACCAACCTTACGCTGCAGGGAGATTATGATACAGGAACAATTGATCTGCCTAACGATCCTATTGATTTTAACTTCAGTACTTCCAGTCCAAGAGCGACTGTTGGTTTCCGTTTAAAACTGGCTGTATTGACCATTCATGCTGATTATACCTTGCAGGAATACAACCTGATAACAGCTGGTGTTGGATTGAGCGTGAGATAAAAAATATAGCATTGAGCACAAAAGAAAAGTCCCGGCCAAATGACCGGAACTTTCTTGTAAGTGTTAAACAGGTGTATGAATAAAATTTGTGTTATGCATATATATATACTACTCGCCTATAAAAGGTAACCCCCACTATCAAAAAAAAATAAAAAAATGTTAAACATCCTGTTTGTATGCCTCGGAAATATATGCAGATCACCCCTTGCAGAGGCTGTATTCGACCATTTAGTAAAAAATCAGGGGTTAGAAAAAAAGTTTAATTCTGATAGTTGTGGCACTGGCGGATACCATATTGGAGCCGATCCGGATCCAAGATCACAGCATATTGCCAGGGTTCATCAGGTTCCTATGGATCACAGCGCCCGCAAGTTTTCGAAAGAAGATTATCAGAATTTTGATTATATCATCCCAATGGATCAGCAAAACTTTAAAGATATTGTCTCTGCAACAGGTTATGAACATGAAGGACTGATGTTGATGAGAAAATTCGATCCGGAAGCAAGTGGAGACCTGGATGTACCTGATCCTTACTACGGAGGAGACGATGGATTTAGCCAGGTTTATGATATGCTGGAAAGATCAAACTTAAAGTTCATTGAATTTTTAAAAGAGAAGCACAACCTTTGACCAGTTCATAACTCAGATGGAGGAGTTCATCAATGCTATACTATTTAGAACCTTTGGCAAAGACTCTGCTGTTAAATCTTACAAGTCTGTCGGAGGGGGATGTATCAACAACGGACTTGTTGTAGTGTGTGATGAAAGGGATACTCCTGTAAAGTATTTTATCAAGTGGAATGAAGATCAAATAGAAGACCTTTTTGAAAAAGAAGCACTGGGTCTATCGATTTTGGGTGCGCGTTCAAATTTTACAATCCCGACTGTATTGGGGCATGGCAGTTATGGCACCAGAAATTTCCTGATTCTGGAATACATCGAAAGCGGTCATGCTAATCAAGACTTTTGGACAAGTTTTGGCGAGCAACTGGCAGATATGCATCGAGTAAGCCATCAACAGTATGGATTGGATCATCCGAACTATATAGGCAAATTACCGCAGGCTAATCACGAACAAAGTAACTGGATCGACTTTTTCATCTCTAACAGACTCGAACCACAACTTGGTATGGCTGTTTACCACAATAGAATCTCATCAGCTTTCGCTAAAAAATTCAAATACCTTTACTCCCAACTCCCTGGCATTCTGACCAATGAACCTCCCGCACTTTTGCACGGAGATCTTTGGAGTGGCAATTTTATGGTCAATCACAACGGAAGAGCGTGCCTCATTGATCCTGCTGTTTATTATGGTCACAGAGAAATAGAAATCGCTTTCACGCAATTGTTTGGTGGATTTGACAACAGGTTTTATCAAAGCTATCAGGAATCCTATCCGCTTGAACCTGATTTTTCCACTAGGGCAGAGATTTATAACTTATATCCTCTCCTGGTTCATGTAAACTTGTTCGGTGAATCCTACTTAAGTGGTATTGAAAGGGCGATCAGGAAATATTGCTAATCATATTTCAACAATCTTAGAAGTATTCTTACTGCTAATAGAGAACTGCCCCGTTGTTATTTCAACAAGTGGATAGTAAATTGGCTTCAATTAAGGACAAAACAAACTCAACTTTTTCATGATCAACACTAAAGTTAACTACTTTCTGTGCACGTTTTTTATATGCATCGGTCTCCAATCTCATATATCATTCAGTCAAAATTATTCCGATTCGGCACAATATGTGAAATTCAACAGCATCGCTTCGCGATTCGCCAGACAGGGCAACACTGACAGTGCTCTTTACTATCGTAAAACAGCAAAAGGATTTGCAAAACAACCCTTGCAAGAAGCAAAAGTAAACCTGGCTATTGCATGGGATTACTTTGACAAAAGACAATTCGATTCAGCCTCTTTTCAGGTGGCATATAATTTCGAAAAACCTCTTTCCTTCTTCTCTTCCCATGAATTGATCAGGGAACTGGCACTCAGCTATCACTTTATTAAAAACATTTACAATTATCGTGGTGATTACGACAATGCAGAAATATCACTCCTTAAGGTAATCGATCTTATCGAAAAAGAATCGATTGATGAATCGGTCCTGATTGCCACTTATATGGATTTAGGCTCTAATTATTTTAGAATATCTGATTACGACAAGGCAATGACATGGGGTAAGAAATCTTTGATAGCTGCTCAGAATAGTCCATTACCACAAGCAAAAACGCTGGAAATACGGTCTTATCTACTACTAGGCGAAATACACTGGAAGAAAAATGAACTTGAAAAGTCTTCAGACCACTTTAAATATGTGCTGAGTTCTATTAGTAATATGCCAGATGCTGACGAACGTGATTACCTGCTTGCCTGCATGAGCCTTGGTGGTGTCTTCTTTGATAATGCGGTATACGACTCAGCCTACAAATACTTTGGAAAGGCGGTCAATCAGCTCAAAGTTCTCGAGCAATCTAACTATTACAAGTCTCTGGTTCCATATTACAACATCAATGTGCTCAATAGCATCGCTGCAATTTATAATCAGCGAGAGGAATATTATAAAGTAAATGAAGTGCTTAAGGAATCTATCGCTATTGCCAATACATACTATGGAAAAGAAAATGCTGAAACCGCCGTGCTGCTGTCTTCATTAGCTAATAATCAAATTAACCTGGGGAACTATGAAAATGCCAAAAGCTTACTACAAAAAGTGATTCAAATCCGTCGATCTGCTTTTGGCGAAAAAAATTCTGAGCTAAGCGCGGCGTTCAACCTGATGGGGCAATTGCATTGGAAAAGAGACCTTCCAACGCTTGCTGCCGTATACTTCGATAGCGCCCTTATGTCCAACAAAAAAATCACATTTCTTGATCAGGAAATCTATTCATCTGGCCGCTGCTGGCAATCTTACAGCGGAATATTGAAAATATTGCTATCAGGTGAAACACTGAATAGAAAAAATCAAATAGACAGTATCCATCTGCTGTTGCAAAAACAATTACGCTACGGACATGGAAATTCTGACAGTAAGCTGATTGAATCCGATATTATCGAGGCTCAGGAACTATTGTATAACTTCTATACTGAAGAATACCTGAAGACTAGCGATCATGCTACTGCCACCAAACTTTGGGAAATTGCTGAGTCAGGCAAAGCAAGAAAGCTCAGTTCCAAAATCAACTCTGATAGTAGAAAATACGAATTGATTCCCCAGAAACTGCTGGCAAGGGAAACCAAACTCAGAAAAGAGATTGAAAATTACCTAAGTTCTGTCGACGATCAAAAGATAAAAACGGATTCTCTTCTATTTCTAGCCAACAGACAGTATGATGAATTCATGGACTCAATTGAACTCAACTATCCTAAATATTTCGCACTTAAATATCCGGGACTAGAAATAGAAGAGAATCCGTTTTTATCTTTTGATATTCGACAGAACTTATGTAATTTT
>JBCBHL010000224.1:0-12277 GCA_038525605.1 Bacteroidota bacterium | reverse complement strand
AGGTAGTAAAAGGTAAAAAGGAACATACCTTACAGTATGACGGACTGACTTTATTATTTGCTTCGGCAGAAAACAGAAATAAGTTTCAAAGCAATCCGGACAAATATCTACCTGCTTACAATGGATGGTGTGCAACAGCAGTTGCCAATGGTAGCTTGTACAAACCAGACTACAGTCACTTTAAAATTCAGGATGATAAATTATTGTTTTTTGAAGTAAGGGCATTCTTCAATGGAAAGACAGCCTGGGATAAAAATCCTGAAATACACATGATTCAGGCTGATGAAAAGTTTAAGTCATTGGCAAAGAATTAACTATTTATAAAAAAGGTTATCACGACAGATTTGTTATGCATATTTTCAATTGAAGTATTAGTTGAATTTTTGAAATTACAAAGTTTGACAGTTACAACATCGAAAATTTATCAATACAAAACTTAATGTGATAATGTCTAAAGACACAAATTAAAATGAAAAGTAAATTTTTATCGCGTCTATTTTTTCTGACAGCAATGGCGCTTATGTTTAGCCTAACTTCATATGGGCAAGCGCATCCTTCTCACAATGGAGAGAAAGCTTTTGACGGAAATGATATTATTTCCTATTTCAATGGTGAGATCAAAAAGGGAAGTGAAAAATATACCTACGAGTATCAGAAGGTAAAATTGTATTTCGCTTCTGATGAAACCAGAGAGATTTTTAAAAAGAATCCGGAAAAGTATTTCCCTGCATACAATGGATGGTGTGCAATTGCACTCGCAGGAGGCACACTGGCAAAACCTGATTATAGCAACTACAAAATACAGGATGGCAAATTACTGTTTTTTGAAGTGAGGGCATTTTTCAACGGCCGTACGGCATGGGAAAAGGATCCCGAAATCAATAAGATCACAGCTGATGCCAAATATGACGAGTTGTTTAAGAAGAAAGAGGAAAACTAAGGTATCAGATAATGAAATGAATATAAAGCGGTTGATCATTCCTGACTAAAAATGAATCAATCGTTTCAATAAATATCATAAATTCTACAACAGTTGGTTCTCGAAGGCATACCTGACAAGACCAACTGTATTTTTTGCCCCTGTTTTTCTGAGCAGATTCGTTCTGTGATTCTGGATAGTATTATCACTGAGATTGAGCTTGTCCCCGATTTCTTTCATCGTCAGTTCATTACAAATCAATCTCAATACTTCTATTTCTCTACCAGTAAGTGTTACCTGCTGAAGAAAAGAAGGTTTACTTAAATCAGCAGCCTTTCTTTTCATCCCCGCCTGGATAGATTTAGCGACAAGTTTGTTGTAGTAAAAATCATTTTCCATTACTGCAGTGATGGCAGCTCTCACCTCATCCGGTTCAGCATTTTTAATGAGGTAACTGTGGATACCTGTTTCAATCATTTCATAAATGATATTTTCCGATGCATGCATCGAGACCATGATGATCTTTACGTGCGGAAATTTCGAAATAATCTGATTGGCAGTTTCATAACCATCGAGAATGGGCATTTCTAAATCCAGCAATACCATATCGTATGGTTCCTGTTTCAGCATTTTCAAAAGTTCCTTACCATTGGATGCTTCGGACACTTTGGCAACCATATCAAAAGAACTAACCAATCTTGCCATTCCTCTGCGGAACAATGTATGATCATCTGTTACTACCAGATTGATTTTCTTCTTCATCTTTGTTGTCTGTAGTTTGAAAGGGTACCTGCAAATTTATACAAGCTCCTCCGCTTTCCGAGTTTTTAAAGAGGACTTTTGCATCAATTACCTCTGCCCTATTACTGATATTGTAAAGGCCGAGACCTCTTTTCGTTGGATCGATCTGATCCGAACTAAATCCGATACCGTCATCCTGCACTTCAATTGAGAGAAATTTAAAGCCCCACATCATTTCAATAACAATAGTCGAAGCTCTCGAATGTTTCACCGCATTGTTAATCAGTTCCTGCAAGATTCGAAATATAATCAGTTCGGTATTAGGATCCAGTCTGCGTGTTTCTCCATTTTCAATGAGTGAAATTCTTATCTCGTCGCTGTTATTAACTTTCTCAATATATTCTTTCAGTACCCCAATCATACCGAAAGTTTTTAATCCGGCAGGATATAAGTTGTGGCTGATGTTTCTGACAGTTTCTATTGTCTGATCCAGGTAAGCAGTAATCTCATCGCTGTTTTTTTCAAAAAGTGAAAAATCTGAAGTAATCATTTTCATATTGAGCCGGATGGCCGACAACATGGCGCCTACACTGTCGTGTAATTCCTGGCCAACACGTGTTCTTTCCTTTTCCTGAGAATTGATCGTAGTGATCAGCAGTTTACGCTGGTGATTTGTCTGAAGATTTTGAATGTCTAGTTTATTCTGAAGCATTTTTCTCTGATATAGCAAAACGAAAAATATAACGGCACCACAGAGCAATAGCAGAAGTAATGTTCCCACTATCAGAAATACCTTGAAATCAGGTTGCTGTTGGTAATTCATATGCGATTTTCAGAATAGTATTTTTTGTTAATGTAGAATGCTATGATTAAACCTACAGCTTTTATAATAGTAAGTATATTATGAATTGCCCAGGAATTTAATAAACCGATATCTCCTAAAAACATATAATCTACCATTAGAAACATGAGGATGTTGCCGGTAAAATAGATGAAGAATGCAGAATTTTGCCAAAAAAGCGATTTACGCAAAAGATGTGTATCAAGCTTATTGAGAAATTGGAAATACAGGTAAACTGAGAGAAATGAATAGTAGATCGCGGAATATATCTTATGGACCTTTATAATTTCAAAGATCGATTGGTAGAATAACAATACTAAAATACAGATAGAAATAAATGAGACAAGAGATATCCAATGGATGATTTTTATTTTTTTAATATCTAATATCTGAAAGTAAAAAATCCAAAGTACAATGAATTCGATAAAGGACCACATATTGTGAATGTGGAAATTTGTAGTAATCCCAAACCAATCCATTACATGTTCATTAATATAGTCGAATGATATGGAGAGGATTAAATAAACAATAATGATGATCTCTTTTCTACTCTGATTTTTTAGAAGCGCTAATCCGAATAAAAGACAAAATATATTTAGATAGAAACTTGTGTAGAATACTGCTAGAAAAGTTTCTTTAGATATCATTGGTCGTATAATTAGTTGGAAAAATAGTGGAACTTTAACCAGTTCTACTTTTTGGTATCACATGAATTTAAAAAAGAGCTTAAATCAGTAATTTGACTTTAAGCTCCTTTAGTTCTTAATATTTATGGAAAACCAATCCCACCACAGTATTGCGGACATGGTAATCCACCATCAAATGTTCCGGAATCTTCATCATCGTCTTCAGCGGAACCATCACCACCCAAACTCCTTGACATGCCACCGGAATCAAGAGATCTTGAAGTTGTCATGTCTGAGTTGGATTCGCTGCTAAGTCTCAGTTCCTTCGGATTTTTGATACTTTTTTTCACGATATTATTTCCATACTTATCCACTCCTATCAGCACCATCTTCGGACTTCCATCATCATCCTGTGCATAATAAATTCTAATACCAACACATCCTGGCTCTTTTAGCAAATTTTCAAAAAGCTCGCATCCAAAGTAAAATGCATGTGTGTGTTCGGGGTTACTTTTGCGGAAATTAGCGACCCATTTTTTCGATAACGAAAGAGGCACAAACCTTCCTTCTTTGCCAGAATATTTTCCAGACATAGTTTATAATTAAAATTTAACATTAAATAAAAGTATTGTCGCCGCTACGAATATCGAGAATTTTTCGTGACTCTCAAAATAAAGTATTTCATTTTATCAATTGATAATATCTCCTCGTAGTTTTCTGAAGTTTTTTCTTGCCTGCGCTATGTAAACACTTCCGGGATAGCGTTTTAAAAATTCTCCATAGTATTCTTGTGCCTTTTCTACATCCTGCAAATCATTTTCATAAATATTTGCAATCGTATAATAAGCATCATCTCCCAGTATATCAGTCGAATGATTTCTCACTATTTTTTCCAGCATCTCCAAAGCCTGTTGTGGTTTGGCCTGTTCCCGAAATATTTTAGATTTAGACCAGTAAATCTCATCTTCCAGATTATGACTTGGGTATTTGTTGAGTAACTGGTTTAGCTCCTGTAGTGCCTGATCATCTTTGTTCTGATAAATCAACAATTCTGCTGCTGCATATTTTTGAAGAGGCAAATCCACAGTATCCAGATAGGTATTGTTTGAAATAAGCAAACTCAGAGAAATAGCGTCATTGGAAATTTCCCGGGTAGTAGCCACTTTCAAAATATCGAGATGACTTTTGGCCAAAGTAAAGTCACCATTGTAATAATGGAGTTTCGCATTTTTTAGTTTGGCTTTATAAGCCAGAGGTGAGTCTTCAAATGCTTTTTCCACTTGCGAGTACAGCAGTGTCGACTCCCACGGTTTGTCAAACAGCAGATAGATATCACCCAGGTCTATTTTACAAGTAGCATTGAATGCGCGCGAAGCGCGGGGATTTTCCAAAAGCCTGGAGAGAATCCTGATAGCCTCCGGCAAATTGTCCAGATAAAATGCCTGCAGCAGTGCTTTGCTCCTCATCGCCTCGAGTCCATGAGCGGAATTGTTGGAGAAATCATAGAGCTGCTGATATTTTTCAGAAAGTTGCTGAATTTCAGTGAGATCTACCGGATATGTGTTTTTCACTTTTTCCTCCTGCGCTTTGATAGACATCCTTCTCGCATATAAGTAATTTGGTGAGTTAGGATAAGTGCTGACGATGTAATCAAAAATTTTGATAGCATCATCATAGGCATCATTGGAAAGTGCAATGGAACCGATGTTAATAACTTCAGCCCCCTGTCCTTTGATTCTTTTATCGAAAGCGCGTGCCTGCACGAAGGCACTGGTAAAATCTTTTCTCTGCAGATAAACCCAAATTAGTAACTCCGGGTAAATTTCCTCATCCGGTTTATCCTGTACCAGATCGATCAGTTTAAATTCCAGCTGATTAAATTCTTCTTCCTCATCCAGTGTATTTTGCAATACGTTTTTAACATAGCTGATTCGCTGGGGATTTTCTTTTGCAAAGTTGAGGTACTCATCAATCATGGCATCCTTGTTACCAACGATTCTGTAAATGTTTGCCAACTGAATAGCGTAGGTGTAAGGACTTTTCGATTGCTTTCTTACTTTTAAAAAAAGATCAAGCGCCTTTTCAGCAATGCCTTTTCGGATAAAGTTCTGCGCCAGGTTTACCATCCTGTTCTGAGAATTACCCACAGACTTAATCATCTGCTCTATCTGCTTCTCATATTTATCAGACTTATTCTGCATTTTATATAGCAGCGCCAGGTCGATTCCATATAAGTGATTGCCGCGGTAGCGGCCGAGCACTTTTTTCATGTATTTTTCTGCTTCATCATACTGTTCGGTAGATGTCAACAATTTGTAATAATTATTGTGGATAAACGGAATATTGGAACTCTGTTTAAGTACCTGCCGATACAAATCCTGTGCCTTGTCAATTTCTCCGTTTTGATAGTATTCATCTGCCAGCTGAATGTTGAGCTGATTTTGATTAGTGGTTTCAATTTGTCTGGCGGCTACCTCCGTCATGGCGAAGGTCAGCAGGATCATTACAGAAAGTACTGTTTGTAATCTTTTCATATGGAGTTATCTACATATTCTACGCTTAATAATATAGTATATATTTAATATATAAATACTATTATTAACTATTATACTGTGGATATGTGGGTAACTCACTGAAATTAGACTTGTAAAATTCATTTGTTTATTATTTGAATTTTATTTTGTACTAATCAACAAGTTATCCACCATTTATATATCTGTAAATCAGTTAGTTATCTTATAATTACTAATAATTGTGCATATTGTTCATAACTTCTCTGATTTTGAATCTCTCATGGATAATGAGTGGATAAATCAGAACTTTTCCTGATTTATTATTTCTGTTTTTGTGAATATCGGTGATGTTGGTAACTGCCGTGTATAACTTATACCTTAATCCACATTTTATTCTATAGTTATCCACGGTTTTCCACCACTGTGGATTAGATCATTCTGATCAAAAATCCAGTTTGATATTCACTTCAAAATTGGCTCTTAACGCTGATTCTACTCCGGTAAAGATGATGGTCTCAGGTTCCTCGTTATTGAGTATATTACCATAGGACCATATGCCGTCATTGTTATCATCCAACTTTATAATAAAGGCGTAGTTTCCAGGTTTAAGCCTGCTGATAGTAACATTGTTTTGGTCTGTGATTTTAACTGATCTCACAGTCGTTTTTTTGTCTTTTTCCAGCACTTCCAACCAGTAGTTGTTGTAGCTTGTATTGAGAGTGACAATAAACATCCCAAGGTCTTGTACGTCCTCATATTTATAATCAAATACATTTCTTGATAAGGTGTCAGATTCCACAGAAATCAGCGCTCCTTTATCAAGTATGACCTTGACGTTATTCTGGCTGATTGGTTGGAACTTTGCTCTGGTAGTGTCTGTACTGATCGAGTCGAGGTAGGTGAACCGCTCATTGACTTTCGCAATACTGTCGTTGACATATTTCCAATTGAACGGCATGTCAAAGCTGAGCTGAGTCCTTGTGGTGTTCCACGTGAAGTTATCCTTGATATCCGGAACTCCTAAACTGTCCGTAGTTACGCTATCATTTATTATGGGTCGGGGTGTCGAAATAATCAAAAGATCCTGTAGGCTGATAAAGGCAATGGTATCCAATCCTATTCTGATAGAGTCATAAGAAACCTGTGCAATTGGTTTAGAGAAATTAATTGTAAATCCGATGTTTTTATTAACCAGGTTTTCGAATTCCTTTTTATCAATTTTCAATTCATCCGGTTTCTTTTTTGTTTCCCGGAATTTTACCTGGACAGTATCTGTGGATGATTGGCTCAAACTATCTGTAACCTGGATGTAGTAGGTGATACTATCTGTTTCTTTGATATCAATTGTGTTGTAAAATCGGATCAGTTTATCAGGATTCTTTAATTGATTTGCCAATGGCTTATCCTCCGTTGCTGGTGTTGCTGTATAGTTTAGTAACTGTTTATTATACCTTACGTCGAAATATCTACCTGCAGCTCTGGCACTCAATACCTCTGGTTCTTCCGTGTTAATCTTAACAGTTTTCAGATCAACAGAATCTTTGCTGACTGAGAGATCAAGCGTATCTCTTAAAAAGGCATATGCTTCTTTTTCAGTTTCCAGCAGGAGATTTCTGTTGACATCATTCCATGTATATATTCTATATTGACCAATCTTTATATTTTCAATATTGTATGATCCTGATTCATCTACTGTGGTAAAATATTTTGGTTTACCGTTAAAGATGGTGACGGTATCATCTACATCATATAAACCTACTGTATACTTTGCGGATGCTTCGTTGTTAAGTAAGTCATTCACTTGTCCTTTGACGAAAATGGAATCTATGTATGGTCCTGTACTGAAAGCAAGCTTTAAATTAACCGCTGGAGTTTTATCAGTGATGTCGGTTACACCATCCAGAAAATTGAAGGTGTAGGTAATACTATCTTCCAGTGCATTATCCAGCTTGATGATGAGCCTGTCTTTTTTAACTACATAGGAATACTCAAGATCTGTGTTGGGTGATATAATCAGTTGTTGCTTTAGTTTATCTGCATTAATTCTCTCATCGAATAAAAAGAATAATTCATTTCCTTTGAAGTTCAGTGATTGATTTTCCGGGATGGAGTTGATGACTGCTGGCGGTATCGTGTCTCTGGGTCCGCCAGTGGGTGTTCCTTGTTTGGCACAACTAATTGCAAAGAGGAACACCAGCGCCGTAAATATCAGGAAGAGTACATTGCTCAGTTTCATTTTTTAACAACGTATATAAGACTGGAAAAATTATTGTCGTTCTGTCTGGCAGCTTTGTTTGACTGATAGCCAATCTTCATAGCTTTGAGGTAATTGTTGGCTTTGCCAATGTTTTTTTCGCTCAACAAGGCTACATAGTAGGCATCAAGGGTCATAGGATGCGTTTTGACTAGTTTTACCTTCATTTTTTTGAATAACTCTTTGATATTCAGTTGATTAAAGTGGTATAGATGTCTGGGAACATCATATCCTGCCCAGTTTTCTTTGTAGTACTTTGCATCGTAGCTTTCGTGGTTAGGTACAGCAATAATCATAGTACCATTATCTTCCAAATGTCTTACTAGTTTCCTGGCTGTTTTCTTAAGGTCTGCAATATGCTCCATGACATGCCATAACATAATGACATTGAACTTGTCTTTTTTATCCAGTTTACCGATGCTTTCTACAACATCTAGTTTGTTCTCTGTGTCAGCTATTTTCCTGGCATTAGGGTCTGGCTCCACTCCCTTAACTGACCATTGCTTATTTTCGAAAAATTTCAGAAGGTCTCCTGTTCCACATCCATAGTCTAATATTTTGCCAGGTTTCTGATAACTGCTGACAAGTTTATATTTTTTTCTTTTGGTAAAATACCTGGCTATTTTATAGATGATATTAGTTAGGTTATTGGCTTTACTGGTATGAGAAATGTAGTTTTCAGACTGGTAATATTTGGATATATTTTCCGGTGTTGGTCGTGGATTCGTATAGACCAATTGACAGTTCTGACATTGCACCAAAGCAAAGCTTTCCTCACTAACGAGATAGTCCTTACAGATCATTAGGTTTTTGTAAGCGGGATGCTTACAGACCGGACATTCTTCTAATCTTTCGTACATAGTTATTTAGATAAATAAACCATTAACACTGAAATATCTGCTGGAGTAATACCACTGATCCGTGATGCTTGTCCCAGGTTTTCCGGCTGTTGTTTATTTAATTTCTCTTTAGCTTCAGCTGATAATGATGGAATTGATTGATAGTCAAATCCTAATTTAATTTTAATGGAATCTATATGGGCCAGCTTTTCAGCAAGCTTATATTCTTTCTCGATATAGGTTTCATATTTAATTTGAATCTCTGCTTGTTCCAACACTTCTTCCTGGTATTTATCAAGTGATGTGGCAACTCTACTATTAATCTCTTTCAAGGACCTCATGTTGATCTGCGGTCGTCTGATGATGTTCAACAGGTTGGTTTTCTCTCTGATATCTGCGGTTTTGTAATTTGACAAAGTAGGGTTAGCTTCTTCCGGAGTGATTTTGATTTGTTTCAATTCTTTGACCAGTTCATCAACTCTGGCTTTTTTATCATTCACATCCTGAAGTCTGTCATCCCCTACAAGTCCTATTTTATGTCCAATTTCGGTAAGTCTGATATCTGCGTTATCCTGTCTTAGCAGGATTCGAAATTCCGCTCTGGAGGTAAACATTCTATAAGGTTCTTCTGTGCCTTTGTTAATTAGGTCATCAATAAGTACACCGATGTATGCCTCTGATCTTGATAGCACTAATGGCTCTTCTTCTTTGATTTTCAGATGGGCGTTGATACCTGCCATCAATCCCTGACATGCTGCTTCTTCATATCCTGTGGTGCCATTGATTTGACCTGCGAAATAGAGGTTATCAACCAGCTTTGTTTCAAGCGTATTTTGAAGTTGTGTAGGCGGAAAGAAGTCATATTCTATGGCATATCCTGGTCTGAACATTTTAGCATTTTCAAAACCAGCAATTTTGGTAATGGCTTTATACTGTACATCCTCCGGGAGTGATGTAGAAAATCCATTGACATATACTTCAACTGTATCCCATCCTTCCGGCTCTACGAAAATCTGATGCCTGTCTCTTTCAGCAAACCTGTTGATCTTGTCTTCTATAGAGGGACAATACCTTGGTCCCAATCCTTTGATCCTTCCATTGAACATAGGAGATCTGTCGAATCCTGTTTGTAATATATGATGTACTTCAGGACTGGTGTAGGTAATCCAGCAACTTCTTTGCTCTTTCAATGAGGTGGTTTGGTTACTGAATGAAAACTTTGATGGATCTTCATCTCCTTGTTGCTCCTCCATTCTGCTGTAGTCCAAACTTCTGCCATCAACTCTAGGTGGTGTTCCGGTTTTCATTCTACCATCTTCAAATCCTAGTTCTCTCAGTTGTTCTGTGATGCCGGTAGCCGCTTTCTCTCCTGTTCTTCCTCCGCCAAATTTCTTTTCACCTATATGAATGATTCCATTGAGAAATGTACCGTTTGTAAGCACGACAGATTTACCTGGTATCTCAATACCCATACCAGTTCTTACGCCTGTTACACGATTGTTTTTTACGACTATGCCTGTAACCATCTCTTGCCAGAAATCAACATTAGGTGTTCTTTCTAATTGCAGTCTCCATTCTTCTGCAAATCTCATTCGATCATTCTGTGTTCTTGGACTCCACATGGCTGGTCCTTTCGATCTGTTGAGCATACGAAATTGGATCATTGACTTATCCGTAATGATTCCAGAATATCCTCCGATCGCATCTATTTCTCTTACTATTTGTCCTTTTGCTACTCCACCCATTGCTGGATTACAAGACATCTGTGCAATGGTATTCATATTCATGGTGACTAATAATACCTTAGATCCCATGTTAGCTGCCGCTGCTGCTGCCTCGCATCCCGCATGACCGGCCCCTACTACTATTACGTCATAATTAGGAAACATACTATTTCGCTTCTTTTATACGTGGTTAATTGCTGTTATTACTATTCCTTATTAATAACAATGACTATCCCTGAAGGTTAGTCACGTCTGTGAAATGTTCCACGTGGAACGTTTCTGTATTTATGTAATATCTGTTTGCTGATTTTGACTAGTGTTCCACGTGGAACTTTCTCTCATACATGTTCCACGTGGAACATATGAGTAATTAATTTTCAGTCAGCAGAGAGAGACAATCTACTTCTTTCTCTCTCATGATTTCTTTTTCTTTTTTTGAATGATCTGTAAATCCTATTAAATGAAGGATTCCGTGAATCATCACTCTGTGTAGTTCTCTCGAATCAGTTACTTCAAATTTCTTAGCATTCTCAGAGACTCTGTCAATACTGATGTATATATCACCGGCTATCGATACCTCTTCTTCTGAGTGATCAAAAGTGATGATATCTGTGTAGGTATCATGTGACAAGTATTCCATATTGATGTTGTGTAAATACTGATCTCTACAAAAGATGTAATTAATATCTCCGGTTACTTTCTGATGTGTAGTGATGACCTTTTTAATCCAGGCTCTCACTACGTCAGGATTGGATAACTCAAATTCTATTTCCTCAGAGAAGAAATTGATGCTGTTATCATTCATTAGTTAAGGTAGAAACTAAGAATGATGGAACTGCCGTTTTCTTTGAACTGTACTTCATCGCAAAGATTTTTCATTAGAAAGATACCTCTGCCACCGATTTTTTCCAGATTCTCCGGTGCTGTAGGATCAGGCAGATTCTGATAGTCGAATCCTGTTCCTTCATCCTTAATCGTAAACTTGATTAATTTTTCTTCAAGTATCAGACTTAAATGAACACTCTTGTTTTTGTCACTCCCATTACCATGCATGATGGCATTGTTGACGGACTCCGTTACGGCAATCATGATGTTACCATAGATGTCATCATCGAGGTGATATTTCTCCTTTGCATTATCAATGAAACTTTCTACGATTCTGATGTTTTCGCTCAGAGAAGGTATTTGAATACTGATTGAGTCCATTATTGATTAATTCTTTTGAAATACTTATTAACTTCTTTTTTGTAAAATGGATTGAGTTTTACAGGAATCGTCTTCAACAATTCTATTTCTCTTTCCTTAGATTTAAAATATTCTTCAAATTCGGGCGGTAACTTCCTGCCTACACTATCAGGACTTTCAGCCTCCCGCTGTTCATCTAATTCTCTTTCACGCTGTGCATTTTCTGCCTCCAGCATTCTGGTAATGATGTCCTGCTGTCTTCTGATCAGCTCATTATCTAGCCGCTTATTCACCAGGTCCTCTTCATTTTCTTTCATCTGCTTGATGAGTTTCTGAAGGTTACCATCTTTACCTCCCTCTTCTTCCCCATTGGGATCGAGTCCTGGCTTACCTCCCTGCTTTTCCATCTCCCTCCTAAGCATCTCCTGTTCGGCGGCAAGTTTAGCTAATTCTTCAGATAATTGCCTGCCGCTCTTGCCACTTTTCTTTAAATCCTGGATTTTCTGACTCAGTTGTTTTTGCAACTCAGACATACTTGGCATATTTCCTTTCTTCTTGCCTCCCTTCTGAGGCTTACCCATCGCATCAGCCATGCTCTGTTGCATCTGCTGTAAAACATCATCCAATAAAATGGC
>JBCBHL010000223.1:0-12364 GCA_038525605.1 Bacteroidota bacterium | reverse complement strand
AGTCAATTCCCTATTACAATAGCACCCCTGTCAATGATCGGGAGTTACCGGGTATGACAGGAATTAGGTATCCTCACCTGTTGGTTGATGATTTGCTGGAAGATACGCTCTTCTACTATATCAATCCATTCAATGAAGCGCATTTTTTTAATTCGGGATTATCCGGTAATAGCGATGGTTACTTATGTCCATTGAAACCGTTGATTTTCGATTTTTACGATACGGATTTTATTGTTTCCGGAAAAGTTGATGACGGTAAGCCAATTTTTGAAATGGAAAGAAGAGCGGGAGGTGCTGTAAAAGCATATCTTAGAATTCCTGTGAGCAAAGGCTATATCACTTTTGAAAAAACTTACATCAATGGTGGCAAGCCCGAACCTGACAAGAACATCGGGCAGATTGAGACCCTCGATTTCGAATTGAATATATTCCCATTCATTAAGTTTGATCCTTCGCAAGAGCTTGGCGCCAACGCCGAAGAACAGAATGAATACAGAACCCAGTTCATATTTACAAATATGGATATCGAGCCTTCAGTGGAATTCTACAAAAATGATGGTACGGCAATCTCATCAACTGAAGCGAAGAGTAGTACTCCCGACAACAGATCAGTGGAAACGCATATTACAAAAGGGTTTTATGAGTATCTGATGTTGAAATACAAAGGGAAGTCAATGACGATAATCCCAAAATGGACGGAAAGGGAAAGTCCGTCGGAGGAATTTCATTTTGCCATCGATTTTGGCACAAGCTATACCAATATTCTATTTCAAAAAAATAAGGAAGAACCCGGTAGTTTTTCATTGGCAAAAGGAGCAATAGGCAGCCTTTCTCTTGATGAACAATACAGTGCCTTAATTGAACGATATTTACTACCCGTCACGGTCGATCAATCTTCCAGTAATCGGTTTCCTCAAAGAACAGCGATTGCAGCCAACAAATCACTTGATTATCTAAAACCTGTTCATACAATTGCAGATCTGAGAATTCCATTTTTCTTTGAATACAACCTGCACAGTAAAAATTCAGATTATTACACCAATTTGAAATGGTCCAATTTTGTAAACAGCGGTGAAGATCAGAAGCGGGTTGAGGCATTTTTGGAACAATTGGTATTGATGATCAAATCGAAAGTCCTTTTTGAAGGTGGTAAGATCAAAAGTACCCGGTTCACCTGGTTTTATCCTTCCAGCATGATGCGTAGCAGAGTTGCCAGTTTGGAAAAGCTTTGGTTAAGTCTAATCAAAAAACACTTCTATATTGATAAGGACAAAATCACCAGGATCTCTGAAAGCATAGCACCCTACGCTTACTTCGAAAAAAGGGAAAGCGTCAACTCATTGGTAAGACCGGCGGTTACGATAGACATTGGCGGAGGTACTTCAGATATTGTAATTTTCAAGGAAGACCTTCCATTGTGCCTTACTTCTTTTCGATTTGCTGCTAACAGTATTTTCGGTGATGGATATGCGAGTAATCCTCAAAAAAATGGTTTTGAAACAAGATATTACTCAAGAATCAGTGAATCGCTCAGTGCCAATGAGTTGCACTCTCTTGAAGGCGCCTTGAAATCTATTAAGTCTTCGACACATAACTCTGCAGATACCATCGCATTTTTTATGTCTCTGGAAAGTAATCCGCAGATCAAAGGGAAGTATGATATCTCTTTTCAAAAGATGCTGCTGAATGACGAACAATTAAAGCTGGTAGTGCTCCTGGCATACTTCGCGATCATATATCATCTGGCTAAACTGATCAAGGAAAAAAATGAAGATGTTCCCAATGCCATTATATTTTCAGGCAATGGTGGGAAACTAATCAAACTGATAGATGATAGTGTTGAGCACGAATTATTGTCAGAATATACTGCTATCATTTTTCGGGAGGTACTGGGGCATGAATCGACGAAAGAAATCAATCTGATTCTCAGCCAAAAACCAAAAGCCTCCACATGTCTTGGAGGATTGTATGCCGATAGTGATGTGAAGGTAGACGCTTACAAAATCAACGAAGTGTTAGTAGGATCAGAAGAACAACCTGTGGAGGTTCCCTTTTACCCCGAGTTGAAGAAAAACAATATAACAGAAAGTGTATTAAAAGAGATTGGGAGTAGCCTTGATCTGTTTTTTAGTCTGGACAAGGAGTTTAATTACAGGAACAATTTCGAGATAGATGCCGGAGCAGTGAAATATGCAAAAGATTTGCTAGGTAACGACGAATTGATCAAAGAGCATTTCCTTAGGGGCTTAAGGTTAAAGGAAAAAGAGCTTGGAGCAAATATTAACATCGAATTGGAGGAAACGCTCTTCTTCTATCCGTATGTTGGGTTTTTAAATCAGCTGGCATTCGAATTAACAACCAAACTCCGAGGCTCATGAGAGGTGTTTTTGTTATCGTTATTGTATTTTGCTTTTCATGTACATTTAAAGCTGGTTATTGCCAAACGTCAATTTCCCTATGTCCGACTTCCAATGGTACCAATTTTTGTAATCAGCTGGATGAACTTATCAAAGAGGTGAAGGATAGTAATACGAATGATGCATCTGAAGAGAATCAAGCTTTTATAGGCGACTTAGAAAGCCTGTATGAACTCATCAACGTTGAGGGTAAGATGATTGATACTGCTGACTATTCTTTAATCATAAAAACATGCGATGCGCTAATCGAAGTGGCTGATTTCTCCGCAAAATTTGATAAAAATGGGACTGTCACGGAAATTAAACGATTGATTTGGCAAAATAGTGATGCTAATGATGCAGACAGCTCAACGACTGACTCAGCATCGAACAGTGATCCAGAAGTTCAAGTTGCAGGACTTAAACAGGAACAAATTACCTCTCAAACGTCAGAATCAACAGACCAACTTGCTCAAAAGGTAAGCTTTCTTGAAAACGACATAGATAATCTAAGAATTTGGCTTTACATACTTGTAGGTATCACTGTCTGCTTCATTGCTTTTATTGCAATAGTCGTTATTCAATACGGAAAACTGAAAAAATCACTGGAAGAGATCAGACGACAGCAAAAGAGTAATTCAGCGATTTCAAAGGAAGAGTGGACATCTAGCCTGACATCCAAAAGCAATACAAACTCGCAAAACGAGAGATTCAATGAGCAGAGCAAACTGATTACCCAGCTACAAACAGAGATAGGTGACTTAAAAACCTCGATGCGATTATTGCAAAAAAATGCCGATGATCAAAAGAAACATGAAGCTACCGAAGAAAAGCCTTCTATCACTGTAAGCAAGAGTAATCAGCCAAAGGTGTTCTATCATGCTAAATTTGAGCCCTCTAAAAATGGTTTTGAGATAGAGGGTAATCATAGCTATGAACAGGAAAACAACCGAACGAAATATAAAATCACTGTAACTGGTTCTGAAGCTCATTTAGATTTTATTCACTCGGAGCAAAATACAGCAGCATTATCCGAACTGGGGCAGAAGTTTTTGTTTCCGCTTTTTGATATTGTCACTCCGGGATTTGACGATATGAAGGTCTGGAAAGCTAAAAAACCTGCGCTGCTACGAATAGAAGGTAACTACTGGGTAATTGATAAAAAGGGAGAAATTTAATAAACTACTACTTACGGATAAATGAACTTTGAGACGCTATTCATTGGATTGGTCATAATCATTCAGTTTTGGGTTTATCTGAAGACTCGTGGCAAAATACGCTTTTTCGCAGGAAAGGCTGTTCCTGCCGCGGACCTGGAAGTGCTGACCAGTAAGGCATCAGTGAACCTTGAGGGAGCAGTGACCAAAACAGAAGTTTTTGAACTGTATTCAAATGATGATTCTGATGTACAAACACAGATCAAGGACAGTATCAACACCTACTTGAGTAAAAATAAAGGTGCTACAACAGAGATTTCTCTGTTAAAGAACATCATAGATCGAAATGTCGCTAAACTTGAAAATGATATCAATTCGCTCATTCCCATCCCTTTGTATCTGGGGCTGATTGGCACTATGTTGGGAATTGTTATCGGACTTTTCCAGATTCCCTCTGTGAGTAGTGTCGATTTTACGGAAGGGGATGGCATAGATGTCTTAATCGATGGCGTAAAATATGCCATGATTGCCTCGATGGTCGGTGTTATCCTGACCACTTATTTGTCGGGAGTGTTGTTACGAAATGCTAAATACAAGGTGGAGGGATTAGTCAGTGACTTATTAACTTTCCTGGAGACTGAGTTATTGCCCATTTTGAAGGAAGATGTCGAAAGTAACCTTCGCAGTCTGTACCAAAACCTTTCGAGATTCAACAGCGGATTTAACCACAATGTAGAGCGGTTGCAAGGTATCATGAACAAAAACTACGATTCCCTGATGGCACAGGAACGTGTGATGGATACTTTGCAAAACATCGATATACAGCAGATAGCTAAAGCTAATATTGTCGTGTTTAAAGAGATGCAGCAACTGATGCCGAACTTCAAAGCGTTGAATGGCTATGTGGGGAAAGTGAATAATTCCATTGCAGCAAGTGAGTCATTGACCAATAAACTGAATGGTGTTCTGGATAGAACAGGACAGGTTGAAGAAATTGCCCGATACGTATCTTCGGCAACTGATCAGTCTGTACAACTCAACAAATTAGTGGAGACTTACTTTGATGGTTTGCAGGATCGGACTGCTAAGTTTACTACAGCAACGGTAGCTGTGGAAGACGAGACCAAACGGACTGTAGAGCATTTTAAGGCATTTGTCGAAGAGCAGATTAAATCGCTGCGCGAAGTGACTCTCAAAGAAGAAGACTTAATGATCAAGGCTTTTGAGAAAAACCGTAACATACTCGATAAGCTCAACGAGTTGACGGAGATCAGGCAGTCTATCCGAACGCTGGCAGATAGGCCAGAAGTGAGTATAACGAAAGATGTAGACAGAATTCTGGAGACTTTACAAAACATCGAGAAACTCAATCAAAAAGCACCCAACCGATTATTGTCATTCTATCGTAAATGGATCAATTCCGATGAAAAAGTCTAGTGAAAGAAATGTGGCTGCTGGCGATGGAAGGTTAACGATTATTTTAATAATAATTGTTATCCTATTTGTTATAGCTCTATTTCACATGTCGGTCCTTTATATACTTCTCATTTACAGTGTTCTCGCTACCTGGTTTACGGCACGAAGCACGGGATTTAAGAACTTTTTTTTGAATCAAAATGCAACTCCATTTTTTAAATACCATATCAGGTTAATTAGTGTCATTTTTACAGTAATAATTGCAGTCATAAGTATCAATGATTTTGTTTTCAATAGAAACTATAATATTAAAGACAGTGCATCAATTATCAAATTCATTGACAAACAGATAGATCTCATTAAAGGAAACCCATATGAAATTGAATATGATTCCAGTACGCGAAACAACTACACTTACTTTCTGATAGATAAGACCAAACAGCACACTGACAGTACATTAAGAGAGTGGAGAGAAACTCTCCTTAAAAATATATCAAAATATAGATCCTTAGGTGAAACAAGGTATAAAAGCTATCCTACAGAAGATCTACTGGTAATAAACGCGCTAATCGAGATGAGTCAATATAAAGACTTGTCTTCCTATTATTCAATTAACTATTATCTAGGCAATGTTAATGGAGAGCCAAAGATAGTTGGACCAAATAGGAGTCCCTGGATTGAGCTAAATAGCATCAATGAGAATGGAGAAGGTTTAGAGTTTATAGAGAAAATAGACGCTGTATTAGAATCTATCAAAAATAAACTTCACGTTGAAAGAAATACTTTCTATCAGGATATCTTTAAGATGATCAAAGATGTTACTTCTGCTGAAAGGTTTGAAAGAAAAAGTAATGTGACAGTAATTGTTGTTAGTGATTTTATTCACGATTTACACGAAAAGAATCTGATGAATTTTGAAGCACATAATCTTGTTAACGATCTTCTATCGACAGACTTTTGTAAAATTGACCAGTTGGCAGCAATCGTATTAAAACCAGATTCCAGGGAAGTGAGTTTTGAAGAAAAAAAGGATTTAAGAAACTCCACAATTGACTACTTAAAAGTAGCAGATAACAATACCGTTAAATATGTTCTGGAAGAGTCTAAACATGGTTCAACTGATGTTGCTAACTTCATATCAAATATAACCAGGACCCATTCGATAACGGATGTTCTGTGTCTTCCTAACGAGTTGAATAGACAATCATTCAAGTTTACCAATCATAAAAGATATCCTCGTTATAATTTGTCAGATAGTTACTTTCTCTATGGAAACAACTACATATCAGAGTTACCTATTCTAAAGGATCAAAGTATATTACAGTTACATCCTGCTTCTGACGCGTATGGAAAAAAAGTATCATTAAGAATCAATGATGTAAAAAAGATGATACCCTCAATTCTTCTTGAGTTGGTCTCGATCTTGTTAATTTTGTCATTTTTCGCGCTTGCAACTCTAATAGTAAAAATTGGGATAGATGTATGGAATGAAAACGATAAGACATTTTTCAATATATACGTTTCATTGTTTCTGCTAATATCTATTGGTTCGCTTTGTAAATTTTATTTTTTCATCCATAGCCTGGTTTACAAAATGATATCAGATTTCAAGCTTAACGACATTGTAAGTTTATGCATCTATGTGATTGTTTTAATCATAATTCCATCTGTTTATTATTGGAATGCCAAAATGAATACCAGAAATAACGTAATAACAATAAATTGAAAAGCAATAACACCTTCTGGCCAGCATACTCTGATTTGATGACATCACTGTTTTTCGTAATGCTGGTGTTGTATGTAATCACTTTTGTTTTGCTGCGTAACAAACAAAATGAGTATCGTGTTGCCGCAGAGAAATACGACAAACTACAAGAAATAGAACAGTCTCTTTCCAGCCTCGATCAGGAGTACTTTGATTACGATCAGGTCAATAAGCGCTTCCGGATGACTTCTGAAATTAACTTTGCCAAAAACAGCAACGCAATTCCTGCTCATCAAAAACGCGAACTCAGGAATGCCGGAGCTGCACTGTTCAGATTGATGCAGAACTATCAACGGGAAACGCCTAATGTGAGTTACCTCATAATCCTGGAAGGCAATACAGCCAGGGCACCACTTCTTACTGGCCAGATGAATTACATCGCAATTCCCGATGTAGGATTTAAGCTCAGTTATGAGCGTGCATTGGCACTATACAATTTCTGGAAAGATTCCGGCTATGACTTTAAGTCTCTCGGAAATTGTGAAATCCTGATTGCCGGCAGTGGCTACTTTGGCAAATCCCGAGATAAAACGGATGAAAGTAATAACAGGAGATTCACTATTCAGATTACAGGTAAGCTGGGTGAGTTTCAAAGTGATAGATAAAGGTTGGTAAGCATCTCTATCAACTAACGACAAAGTTTACTAATCCACCGTCACGGATTATCAGTGATGATCCCATCAACCAACCCGGAACCAGCAAGCTTTTCTTTGATCGTCTGGTTATTAACCGTCCATGCAAATACCAGCTTTCCTTCTGCTCGTAGTTTTTTGATTTTGTTTTTGAAGAATAGAAAATTAGTCCAGTACAAGCCTACCATCTCCACATCTTTTTCAGGATCGACCGAAAAGCCCGTTAGGTGAAAAGTACCTATTTTATTGTCAGGGAAGGATTTCCTCAAATCCTCCATTCGCTCTTCCTTGAAAGTCATCAGAATGATTCTTTCTTTGAAAGGACATTCGTTAACTTGTAAAACCAATTCTTCCAGAAAGCCTGGTTTTTCAGGGTCTTTTAATTCCAAAAGGATACTAACATCCTCGGGAATATTCATTTCGAGCAATTCTTCCAGACCAGCGACTTTCACATCTGAATAATCACTGCCAAAGTGTGACCCTGCGTCCATGTTTAATAATTCACGATAGGGAAATGAGGACACCTTACCAACTTCAGGTGTAGTTCTGTTGACCGTTTTATCGTGTATGATGACCAGTTTTTTGTCTTTAGTGATTCTCACATCCACCTCTACCATCTTTACTCCGCTTTTTCTGGCAAAGCTGACCGCCTCCAAAGTGTGCTCCGGACGATGAAGCGCACCTCCTCTATGTGCCACTACTATTACATCATTAAGATCAGCGCGCTCACCTAAAAAGAAATGTACAATGGCATAAACAGGATAAGCCATGATAATGATCAACACTATGAGAATTTTATTGAATCCCATCTTTCATCAGATTTATATTGACTGTTCCGGAATTGTTATGGTATTCCTTGTCGTTGACAATAAATTGGATAGTACCTCCCTTAGCCACATCCATGGACCTGATGCTTACTCCGTTTAGCCCTTTCCGTTCAGCTATTTTGATAGTGTCCTGATTCACGACCAGCAAAAGGGCTGCATGTGGATATCTCTCAACATAATCCCACTTGTCGCCTATAGAAAAGCCTAAGAACGCTCTCTCTGTGCCAGCAACATTTACCTTCCCGGTAAACGCTCCCACTTTATAACGGCTGCTGCTTTTCATGCCTAACTGGAAATCCTGCAAGATCGCGAAGCTGTTTTCATTGAGCTGTTTGACTGGCAAATAATCCTCTTGAATAAAGGAAAATTTTCCATTAGTTTTCCAGTACAAATCCTTCTTAATGCCCAAAGCAATGACCGGAAGCAGACCTAACAAAAATAATACTGTAAGGACTAGTTTCCATAAGCCACTTTTTTGGTTATCCATCAAAGCGTTGTCTTTAGATTGTCTGCCTAAATAACTTCTTAATGTTTCATGAAAGAACTTAAAGCTGGTGCCTCTGTGACTGACCAGACCAAGTATTCTGGTGGCACTGAGGTATTGGCTAAATTTTATAGGCGCATAACCTCTTAAATAGAACATACACCTAAGGACCAAATGTTGAATCAGATCGAATCCTCCATTCCAAAGGCCAACTATCAAACCGAATGAAAAGCCATGTTTGACACCATATAGAAACACTTGCTGAGACCACTCCAATAGAAGGCATGAAAGTAATCCACAACAGATACTAAGGACTACAAACACAATTGATATTGACCAAAGTGCATTTTTAGCGGATTGCCACATACCGTAGTTAGGCGAAAGTGATACTGACTCTCTTTCCTCTTCAGGAATCCAGGACTTTGATCGATCCAGATATCCCAGCGCACCACCTGCCAGGAAACCGTAACAAAACCCTGCTAAAAAACCCAGAAAAGTACCGCCAACGGAAAGTCTTTCTCTGGAATTTGTTAACCATTCTCCAAAAGTAGAATCCGGCACGAATTGCAAGGTAAGAGCAGCGAATAATCCACAAATAATACCAATAAGTGCTCCTCCATATAGCCCAAATTTCATCACTCTGTTGAGATTACCTCTGATACGTTCAACCGGTTTGATATCTGCTTTTGTAGTCTGCCATGTCATCCGAAAGCTAAAAATGACAGCATAGAATAATGTGGCAAAAATCCCAACATAAGCTTCAGTTGTCGCAATGCCATAATGCATATCAGATTCTTGCCTCACAGCTGTCAAACCAAAGTAAAGTGCCATTATTGACCCAAAGAAAATTAATATGAATAGCAGGTTTCCAAAAGTGATCAATGCATTTTTTAGCTTTCTTTTCTGATGATTATTCTTGTTTTTTTCGTTCTTCGTAGTATTTAAAAATGTCGGCTGCAGGTAGTGAAGGACAGTCAAGACAATGCCACCAAAAACTCCCGGAATAAAAAAGTCTATTGGACCGGAGAGAAATAAACCGATGCTCATGAACAACAGAACAGAAGAGATGATCCTTGAAAAGAGGATATAGACCAACCTTTCAGTTTTACCTGACAACCATGCAGGCTGCAGATTTTCGAGGTAAAAGATATTGGAGCCAGTACTGAATGCTATCCAATAAATAAAGTCACGTATCTTATTTTTTGTCTTTGAGTCTTTTTTTGAATCACCAAAACGATCCAAAGTAGAATCTGTCAATTCTATTTTGTCCCATTTCTGCTTAAATGAAAAATCTACCACATATTCCCATAGCTTATCCATTATATCTTCAGAAGATGCATTTGCCTCTGTCATCTTTGCGAGTTGGTGAATTTCATCTCCAGGCAACATACATAGCCTGTCCAGAAAAAGAGGCACAGCCATTAGTTCCTTAATACTATTGCCAGAACTATACAGTTGTTCAAGTTCATCGAACTTATCTGTATTACCAATTGCATGCAACACCTGTTCTTCAGAGAGTAATAGAAGCTCATAAATCCGGAGAAAGGCATTATCCTTAAACCTTATCTTTTCGAACTCTTCTGTTCGACTGGATACCAGCAAAGGATGCGCTTTGCTGAACTCAAATATTTCCTTAAAATACTTAGAAGAAGCGCCGTCTGGTTTTTCATCAAAGCCATCAGCTACTATAAAGAGGTTTTCATCTTTTAAGTATTTTTTGATCTTCGACTTTTTTTCATGAAGAATTGCTGACAGTTCTGTTAATACAAACTCCTCAAAACTTAAGTTGCTTTCCCATTTTGAAAGCGACAAGTAAACAGGACAAATGCCAACTCCGTCACTTTGATGAAAAGCATCGATAGCGAATTGTTGCAATGCTAAAGACTTACCAACACCAGCATTTCCTAATACAACCGTACACCCATTGTGAGACTGCAGGTCATATCTCAGAATTTGAATTAAAGATCTTTCTACTAATAGCACCTGATCGTCTTTCCGATTCTTCCAGTTAAGTAGTTTTTCATGTTGAATGTTCTCAATGTGCTTTTCAATATTTTTCCGATGCTGTTCAATCAAATAACTACATAATCTATTGATTCTACTTTTGTGTCGGTGGGTAGTTCTCTGTTCCTGTCTGACAGGTTCTTCTTCTATGAAAGTTGGAATTGAGGTGCCATTTTGATAATTCTTAAACTCCCTGTAGGTGACACGGAACACATCATCATCCAACATGGCCAAAAGCTTATGGCCTTTTAGCAGCCTGCTACCATCAATTTCGGGATTAAAATTTTTCGTCACAGATCCATAAGAATCTTTGTTCCATTCTCTTCCGATGAGTTTGTTTGGAACAAACTTACCTTGATGAATTTCAACTATAATCTCGTGCAGATTTTTCGAGGCTCCTGTGCTTTTTTGATTTTCGTACAATTGCCGCAACACTATCTCCAATCTTACTCTGGCTAACAACACTGTTTCATTAGGAATTTCACTCGCAAAGTTTTCAGAACTTTTATCAACAAGCTGCAGAAACAAATTTCTCAAATGGCCAAAAGTTCTAGGATGAACGTCCTGGCATACAAGTTTTATGGTTTTAAAAGCATCTCTGGTTCTGTCCGTAGATTCAGATTCAAGGAACTGAATCACTGCTTCTGAGCTATTCACTGTAGTTGGTTCGATAATCCGGATATTTAAATTTTAAACTTTCGGGGAACAAAAAAAATATTCCCCGGGAATTCCCCAAATATACCCTAACCTGCTTGCGTAAGAATTATTAACACCTTGCTGTTACACCGTAAGAATTGGCGTGTAAATCGGGACGGCAGTAAGGTTTGCGCCATACCAGTAAAATTTTTTCTTACTATGAAAAAGTTCTTACATGGAATACTCTTGCTCCTCGTAGTAACAGCTGTGATTTCAATTTCTTCTTGTTCTGAAAGTGATTTCCAGCCAGATGGTGGTAGCTACATAGAAGTGTCTGCTGGTACAGATCCTTCGGAAGATCCTACTGGTTCAGGATCTAGTTCTGCCGCCTCTGATTCTACGAGTGTAGGAGGATAAATTCGAAACAGGTCTGATACTGCTTCTCAGTATCGGGAAAATGTTGAAGAAGGTTGCAATTACTTAAAATTGTAACGGTTCTTATCTGTTGTGAGCGCAGGTAGTTGACGAAGATTTCTTCTGATACTCCTGCTTTTTAAGTTTACTCTAATTGTTAGAACATTGACAATTAATATTAGTACAGTGTTACTTTTTGTTTTTACCTAATTGAAGGTACATAATAATATTTGGAATTTTACAAAAAGTTCGTAGTTTGAATGTTTGAATGCGTAATTTGTAATGATATCAACGTGGCATCCGGCAATCGAAAAGTTTATGACTAAACTATAAGCTAGTGAACACCCTATTTAAATACATACTAATATTCCTGATTGTTGCAAATGCTGCCCAATCAGTTCCGATAATTGCACAGGTTAAAAATCAAGTTGATATATTACTTGATTCCTCGCAAAGGTTTTTGAGCAAGGATCCTCAAAAATCGCAACAGTATCTGCAACTGATTCAGCAACAATTAACCGTTGACGATTCTGTATTGCAAATCAAAGTATTCAATAATTATGGTGTTTCTTATTACTTCAAAGGTGCATTCGATAGCAGTGTTTACTTTTATCGTCAAGCCCTGGATCTCAT
>JBCBHL010000222.1:0-12387 GCA_038525605.1 Bacteroidota bacterium | reverse complement strand
TATGCCTTTTGCTTTGAGTCTTACCGGAGCTTTGAATGTAGAAGCTTTATCCAAAAGTCTGAAAGGCATATTGTATTCGACACTACCCTGTAGCTGATCCAAAAACCATAGTCGCTCCTGGCTAAAGGACAATGGAATCTTTTCCGGCCTGTCCTGAGCAACCACTTCCGGCAACAAGCTTCCCTTATTTTGTGCATCAATATGAGTTGCCAGGTTATTGATCGTCGTGTTGGTAAAAACATCCCGAATGGCTAATTCTACCTGCAATTCCCTTCGGATAATTGAAACTAATCGGGTAGCGAGCAAACTATGACCGCCCATTTCAAAGAAATCATCTTTTACCCCTACCTTTTCTATACCCAAAAGATCCTGCCAGATTTCCGCCAGTTGAACCTCTGTTTCCGTTTCCGGTGCAACATATTCTTTGGTAAGCAGCCCTGAAAGATCTAATTCAGGCAGAGCATTTCTATCCAGCTTACCACTGGCTGTTAGTGGAATTTCATCCAGTTTCACCCAGAGGTTAGGTACCATGTAGTCAGGTAAAGACTGTAGCAGCTCATTTTGTATAGCATCTTTATCAAGATCAGTTGCATAGCTTTTTTCCATTGCCACATAACCGATCAATCGGTTGTAGCCATAAGCATCAGCCTTCGCTAAAACGCAACTGTGAGTAACTCCTGAAACTGATGACAGGACATTTTCGATTTCGCCCAGTTCAATGCGATAACCTCGTATTTTGATCTGATTGTCCTTCCTGCCTATAAACGTCAGCTTCCCATCAGGCAACCATCTCACCAGGTCACCCGTTTTATAAATTCTTTCTCCTTCTTTGAAAGGATCAGCTACAAACTTTTCAGCAGTCAGAGATTCCCGATTCAGGTATCCGACGGCCAGACCATCACCTCCGAGGCATAGTTCTCCAACCACACCAATCGGACATAAGTTGCTGTTAGCATCCAATACATAAGCTCTTGTATTTCCAAACGGAACACCTAAGGGTACCGACTGAAATGCCTCTTCTGTCAAAGAGACCTGATGGATCAATTTACCAACAGTTGCTTCTGTAGGTCCATAGTGGTTATATACTTCACAGCTAACCTGATTTGATGCCAGCAGATCAAATACATCATCGGTGAATGCTTCTCCACCCAGCATCAGGGACTTTTTCGGAACAATCACCTCATTTTTTGACTGAAGTGTCTTCCAGTAAGACGGCACTATTTTGAGGAAATCCAAATCAGCAATCTTATCTGAACTAATCACATCATCCTGTGATAATACATGAAGCGCTCCACCTAAAATCAATGAACCATAAATAACAGTATTACCCGCATCCATAGCGATACTGGAACTTAAGCCAAAACTGCTACAAGACTTCATATTGGTCTTGTCAATCACACCGTAACAGTGATCCATAAGCGCCTGATGGCTGATCAATACCCCTTTTGGCTTCCCTGTACTTCCCGAAGTATAAATCACATAAGCCAGATTCGATGGAGATGACACTCTTTTCAGGTTCTTAACAGATCGCCTTCCAAATTTCTGATTCCAGTTATCATCTAACGCTATTACTTCCAGGCCTTCCCTTTCAGAGAAACCAGAAACATTCTTACTATCGCTGATTAACAGATTCACTTTTGAATCGGCTAACATGTAATCCTGACGGTCCTGAGGATAGTCCGGATCTATCGGCACATAAGCACCACCAGCCTTCAAAATACCTAATATTCCTACCAGCATTTCTGTACTTCGGTCGATGCAAATACCTACTAAATCATCGGGTTTAACTCCCTTGCTGACTAAGTATCGCGCCAGCTGATTGGAACGTTCATTCAATGCTCCATAACTCAACGTCCCTTCTCCGTAGACTACCGCCGGAGCTTCAGGAGATTTCGCCGCCTGCTCTTCAAATAAATCAATCACCGTTTTATCAGCCGGATAGCTTACAACGGTTTTACCAAATACATCCAGTAATTGATTCCTTTCTTCTTCCTGCATCATAGAAAGATCGCTAAGCAGGGATGATGGAGAAGCTACTACAGCTTTCAACAACTCCTGATAGTGTATAATCATCTGCTCGATCGTTTCTTTTTTAAACAGATCCGTGCAGTAATTAAGGTTTAAAGCAAAACCTTTGTCACTCTCATGGACATTAATCGTCAGATCAAATTTTGATGTAACTGATCCCCGATCATTGTAATGGGATAATTTGAGTCCTTCTACATTTCCTATCTCGGCATCACTGGCTTCAGGCGTATTTTGTAACACAAATAATACCTGGAATAAAGGACTCACGCTCAAATCTCGTGTTTTAACTACACGTTCCACCACCTTTTCAAAAGGCACCTGTTGATGATCATAAGCATCCAGGGTCGTTTGTTTAACATCTTGTAATAATGAATTGAAAGAGATATTCTCCTGAATTTTGCTTCTAAGCGTCAGAGTGTTGATGAAGAAACCAATCATCCCTTCCAGTTCCTTTTGAGTTCTGTTTGCTACAGGAGTACCTACACAAATATCTTCCTGACCACTGTACCTGCTCAATAATACTTTGAAGGCTGCCAGTAGTGTCATGAAAACAGTTGTGCCTTCATTTTTGCTCAAAGCATTGATATCGGAACTCAATTGACTACTGAGCTCGAAAGAAATGTTTGCACCAGCAACACTCTGAACTTTCGGACGTGCAAAGTCGGTCGGTAAGCGCAGGACATTGACATCTTCCAGTTTTTTATCCCAGTATGCCAATTGCTTATCCATCACTTTACCTTCCAGGTAAGTCCTCTGCCACAAAGCATAGTCAATATACTGCAAGGATAATGGAGGCAAGCTTACTTTTTTGCCGGAGACCTCAGCATGATAAAGTGCCATGAAATCCCTGATCAGAATACCTTGTGACCAGCCATCACTGGAAATATGATGAAACACTCCCGCTAATACGTACTCGTTATTTTCAACTTGATACAAGCAAGAGCGGAACATGTAATCAGCACTCAAATCAAATGGTGCCGAAAGAAATGTCTTTAGATCTTCAGATAACAAAGAATTGTCTTTTCTGAGGTCTTTTTCAGATAACTCCCAATTTCCGGAATCTAATACTTTTTGATAACCTATTCCTTCTTCTTCATAGATTACAGTACGGAGTACTTCATGACGATCAACGACCTGACGGAGGCTCCTTGACAAGGCCTGAATATCCAAATTCCCTGAAAGTCGCATGGCAAAAGGCTGATGATATTCCAAACTACCCTGCAATTGATCCAAAAACCACAAACGCTCCTGGCTAAAGGACAACGGAATATGCTCATACTGATCCCTGTCGTATACCTTTATTATCTCCTCTGAGGAGATAATAGCAGAGCGATCTCTTTTTCGGTAAATTTTTAAATGGTTGATTATATTGATCTTCTCCTTTTTTAAGATTTTTAAGAAATCCGGATCAATACTTTTCTTCGTCGATTTTAAAACTAAATTGTCATCTTTCAGCTCTATATAGATGCCTAATGATTTAGCTTTTTCTAATACTTTAACGACTTCCATAATCTATTGCAATATATTTTTTAGATACTCTGTTCAAATAAAATTTCATCTTCTTTTCCATCGTCATCCAGCTCGATAGACTGAATGTAGTTACCCAACTGTTCGATAGAATAAAGTTCAAATACATCTCTGATGGCTATTTCTATTTCAAGTTCTGTTCTTATGGTAGAAATCAGTTGAACAGCCAGCAGACTATGGCCGCCGAGTTCAAAGAAATTATCATAAATTCCTACCTTTTCAACACCAAGCAGGTTCTGCCAGATTTCCACCAGTTTTGTTTCCAGCTCAGTCCTCGGTGCGACATATTCATTGCTAGACAGTGTTGAACCATCTAATTCCGGCAATGCTTTTTTATCCAATTTACCGTTGGATGTCAGTGGCATTTCATCCATCTGTATCCATAATCGGGGAACCATATACTCAGGCAATCCCTCAAGCAATGACGTCTGTAAAATCTGCTTCCAGTTCGCCTCATCATCCTGCTTGCTTTCCATCACTACATAAGCGATCAAACGATTACTTCCCGTGCTATCCTCCTTCGCCAATACAGAACATTGATTTACATCAGGTAGCATGGATAAAGCATTCTCTATCTCACCCAGTTCTATTCGGTAACCTCGAACTTTGACCTGCGTATCCTTCCTGCCCATATACTCAATGTTTCCATCAGGTAATAAGCGACCAAGGTCTCCGGATTTGTATAGACGCGAATTGCCGTCCTCATCAAATGGATTTGCTACGAAGCGCTCCCTGTTCAAAGTTTCTCTATTTAAATAGCCTCTTGCTACTCCGCTTCCTCCGATGCATAATTCACCTACCACTCCTCTTGGAACCAGGTTCAAATGATCATCTAAAATGTAGCAGCTCAATGTAGGAATGGCGCTACCAATCGTGCTGACTGTACTCTCAATATCAGCTGCTGTAATTTCTTTGTAGGTCACGTGAACTGTAGTTTCCGTGATACCATACATATTGATCAGCTTACATTCAGGATATTGGCTCTTCCAGTTGGCGAGGTAACCCGGATTCAAGGCTTCACCACCAAAAATAACATAGCGGATTGCAGTCTTTTCGGCAATTGACATGAACTCATTCTGAAGGGCATAAAATGCACCCGGAGTTTGATTAAGAATTGTCACACCCTCTTCTTTCAACAGATTACTGAATGTAACAGCATCTTTGGTGACAGTATTTGGGACAATTACCAAGCGACCTCCAAACAGCAGTGCCCCATAAATTTCCCATACTGAAAAATCGAAACAGAAGGAGTGGAATAAAGTCCATACATCATCTGATGAGAAATCAAATAAGTCTGCATCATTCATGAACAGGCGAACAACATTGCGATGCTCAATCAATACACCTTTTGGATTTCCGGTACTACCCGATGTATAAATCACATAGGCCAAATTATCAGGAGAATAAGTCTTTTTAGGCTTATTAGTTGACCTCTTTGCTATTTTGCTCCATTCTTTGTCTAACAGGATGATATCCAGTTCGTCTTTTTCAGTGATTCTTGCAGCATAATCACCGGAACTCAGCACCAATTTCACTCCGGAATCCTCCAGTATGTAATCGATGCGGGATTGAGGATAACCGGGATCTATCGGAACATAAGCTCCTCCCGATTTTAGTATTCCTAAAATACCTACCAGCATTTCCAGGTTGTGACTGATACAAATTCCTACCAAATCATCCGCCTTGACTCCTTTAGCATTCAGATAGCGCGCCAGCTGATTAGAGCGTTCGTCTAATTGCTGATAGCTGATTGTTTCACCTTCGTAAACTGCTGCTATCGCTTCAGGCGCATTGGTCACCTGAGCTTCAAATAAGTCGATAATTGTCTTATCTTCAGGATAATTGACAGCTGTATTGTCAAATGCTTCCTGTAACTGACTCTTTTCTTCCTCAGATACGATAGAAATTTGATTGACCGCTTCCTCAGAAGATTTCTCCATTGATTCCAGCAACGCCTTTATGGATTCTTCCATGTAAGACAAAACCAAATCGGGATCTATGCCAACGTCAGTTAACTTTACTTTTAATCCGAAATCATCTCCAAAATCATCTATATCAAATCCAAAAGGATAATTGGTTCTCTCCTCTCCCCTCAGCGTTTGAGTATCTGAGTTTGTAGTATTTCCAGCCTCACCTGATGATATACTTCTTGTAGAATGTCGATAGTTTAACAAGGCAGTAAACAATGGCACATCGTTGGAAATTCCACTCCACGAATGAATATTTGACAAAGGAGTTTGCTCGTATGATAAAAGTCCCTGAAGACGCTCATTGGCCTGATGAATATAGGTCATCACATCCTCCCTTAAATCCAGCATAACCGGAAGCGTGTTCATGAATAATCCCAGGGATGCATTAGCACCTTTTGAGCCTTGTAACCTTCCTAACAACACTGAACCAAACAATGCATAGTCTGAATTACTGCACCTTCCCACCACTAAGCCAAAAGCCGCATGAAATAATACGGCAGGGCTGACTTGCATAGTGCCTGAAATTTCGCGAACAGCATCTCGCAATTCGGGTGACAACATCTTTCGCGAAGACACAATTTTTACAGAACCATCTACTTTGTTATCTGATAAATTAAAAGGATAAGTAGGTTCTGCAACACCTTCGTACAACTCACTGAAATATCGCTTACTTTCCCCTGATTGTTCCTTGTGTAATGTATCACCGATAAAATCACGGTAAAGAGCCGGAGTTGGCAGCATATCTGCTTTACCGGATAAGTACATTAGTACCTCTTGCTGTATTTTTTCTAATCCCACATGATCGGTCATGAGGTGATGGTGGCATACTATCAGGTAGTAAGTGCCTTTGGCTGCATCATCAGCAGTTTTCAACTGCAACATAGGTGCCTTAGCAGGATCTATCCACAATTTGTCCGGAGCAACTGCTTCCTGTAATTGTGGTAAAAATTCCTTACTACTATCTACCGAAAGCTCTTCAACCGGCAGATCCACTTCCCTTAATACAACCTGCACATTTTGAGAAAGACCTTCATTTAAAATACAGGTACGTAAAACATCATGTCGACTGATCACAAAGTTCAAAGCTTCTATAAAATCTGATCGCTGTTCTGCAGATGTAAATGGCAGTGGAGTAGACAGCACATAAGGATCTCCCTTGGCGGGATCACTCATCAGATGATGGAAATAAATACCTTTTTGCAAAGGAGATAATGGATAAATATCCTGAATATTGGCTCCACCTCCCTCTATTTGTCCCATGATGCTATCAAGCTCCTTCTGGCTTAAATCTACAAGGGAAACCATACCCGGAGTTATGTAATTACATCCATTGATGATACCGTTTTCCGGCACCTTGTAAACTTCGGTAATGGAAGTTAATTGAGTAGATAGCAAAGCGATAGTCGGACTGGTAAAAATATCCCGGACATTGATAGAATAACCTATATCCTGTATGCTGGAAATCAATCGGACCGCTAATAAACTATGGCCTCCCAGCTCAAAGAAATTATCATAGACTCCTACCCTTTCGATCTCAAGTAAATCCTGCCAGATAGCTACTAGTTGTTTCTCCTTTTCAGTCCTCGGTGCAACATATTCCTTGCTTGACAATTCTGAACTATCGAGTGACGGTAGAGAATTCCTGTCCAGCTTACCGTTTGGCAGCAACGGCATCTCGTCCAGTTGTACCCATAACTGAGGCACCATGTAATCCGGTAGACTTTCGCCAAGTTGCTCCTGTAAAGTTTCCTTCCACGAATCATTATTAGCAAAACCTTCAGCCAGTACCGCGTAAGCCACTAAAAGATTGATTCCATTGGTTTCTCTCACAACCACACAAGATTGACTCAACTCAGGAAGCATAGAAAGTGCATTTTCTATTTCTCCCAGTTCAATGCGGTATCCCCGAACTTTTACCTGAGTATCTTTTCTGCCGATGAATTCAACAGTGCCATCAGGCAACCACCGGGCTAAATCTCCGGTTTTATAAATACGCTCATCATTATGAATCGGATTGAGAACAAACTGCTCTTCCGTTAAATTATCCTGATTTAGGTAACCCTTTGCCAGCTGAACACCACCTATATACAGTTCTCCTGTAACGCCAACAGGTACCAGGTTTTTCTGATCATCCAACACATATAAACTAGTATTTGCAACAGGTTTTCCAATGGTAATTTTGGTGATAGAGCTGATATCCTCCGGCACTTGCCAGATACTTGCATCTACAGTTGCCTCTGTAGGTCCGTAGGTATGATCCAGACGAGTAGTCGGGAACAATTCTCTGAATCTTCGTATCTGATCCAATGTAAGCGCCTCACCGCCGCTAAGTACCCGGCGTAAAGAACTGCAATCCCCTGCTGATAGTCCTTCTAAAAATGCTCCCAGCATAGAAGGAATAAAATGCAGCATCGTTATTTGCTCCAATTCTATTAGTTCTTTCAGGTAATTCACATCACCCTGGCCACCAGGTCTTGCAAATACTAATTTGGATCCATTGATCAACGGCAACAGTAATTCCCAAACAGATACGTCAAAACTAAATGTGGCTTTCTGTAAGATTACATCTTCTTTAGAAATCTCATAAGTATCGTTAAAATGCAACAGCAGATTCAATATTCCTTTATGAGCGTTCAAAACTCCCTTAGGCTTGCCAGTGCTACCCGAAGTGTAGATTACATAAGCTAAATGCTCAGGTGAAGATACCCTTTTGATGTTTTTGAAAGAACGCTTACCGATCTTACTGTTCCAGTCACTATCCAGTAAAATCACTTCAAGGTTGTCTTTATCTGTGAAGGCATCACTACAATCGCCGGAACTCAGTAAAACCTGAACTCCAGAATCCTCCAGCATATAATCAATTCGGGACTGTGGATATTCAGGATCAATCGGCACATAAGCACCACCTGCTTTCAGTATTCCTAAAATCCCAACCACCATTTCAATGCTACGGTCGATGCAAATACCTACTAAGACGTCAGCTTTAACACCCTGACTTACCAGGTAACGAGCCAGTTGATTGGATCGCTCATTCAATTGCTGATAAGTGAGTGACTCACCTTCAAAGACTGCTGCAACAGCTTCCGGCGTTTTTTTGACCTGTTTTTCGATTAAGTCAATAACTGTCTGATTCTCAGGAATGTTAATAGCTGTATTATTGAATTCTTCCAGCAGCAGCTGTTTTTCTTCTTGCTGAAGCATCGATATCTCGCTTAACTGTATCGACGAAGATGCTACCATTTCAGTCAATAATTCCTGGTAGTGGGTAAACATCCGCTGAATCGTATCTTCCTGGAACAGATCTGTACAGTAATTGATATCAATGGCATACTGACCGTCTGTTTCATTAACAGTCATTGTCAGATCAAACTTAGCTGTGACCGATCCCAAATATTCAAAATGAGAAAATTTAAGCCCATCTACATTTCCTGCATTAGAACTCTCTACATCTGGCATATTCTGCAGGGTAAACAGTACCTGAAACAGAGGACTGACACTCATGTCTCGAGTTTTCACCACACGCTCAACCACTTTCTCAAATGGCACCTGCTGATGATCATATGCATCTAAAGTAGTCTGCCTGATTTCCTGCAACAGTTCCCGGAAGGTTTTATCCTCGCTGATGCTACTGCGAATGGCTAAAGTATTCACAAAGAATCCGATCATTCCTTCCAGCTCTTTCTGAGTCCGGTTGGCAATTGGTGTTCCTACGCAAATATCATTCTGACCACTGTATCTGCTTAAAAGTACTTTGAAAGCAGCCAGCAATGTCATGAATGCAGTCACTCCTTCGCCCTTACTCACAGCATTGATATCTGCACTTAATGCTTTGCTTAATTCAAATGATATAGTCGAACCAGCTACGCTTTGAACTGATGGTCTCGCATAATCTGTCGGTAGCTGTAAGGTATTGATACCTTCAAGCTGCTTTTCCCAATATGTCAACTGACTTTCCATCACCGCTCCTTCCAGGTGGTTGCGCTGCCAGACAGCATAATCTGTGTATTGCAATGGCAATGGTGGTAAGTTCGATGCTAATCCTGATGAATAAGTACCATAAAGTGAGATAAAATCACTCAGCAAGATTCCCTGAGACCAACCGTCACTGGAAATGTGATGAAAGACTCCTGCTAAGACATATTCATTCTCTCCCATGATGTAGAGACATGCACGGAACATGTAGTCAGCATTTAAATCAAATGGAGTTGCTAGTGTTTTCCTTAGGTCCGCCGTCAATGCCGAATGATCATTACTGAGGTCGTTTACAGATAAATCCCAGTCATCAGCTGTCAATACTTTTTGATAGCCGATACCCTGATGGGCGTAGATTACCGTACGTAACACTTCATGACGATTGACAATCTCCTGAAGACTCGAAGACAATGCCTGCTTATCCAGATCTCCTGAAATGCGCAAAGCAAATGGCAGGTGATACTCCTGACTACCTTGTAACTGATCTAAAAACCACAATCGCTCCTGACTAAATGATAATGGAATTTTATCCAGGTTATGATCGGCACGGGTAACTTCAGGTAATAAAGTACCCCGATCCTGTTGCTCCAGATAATTTCCCAAATCAGCAAGTGTATTTTGCATGAAGACATCCCTGATAGCTATCTCTACCTCCAGTTCTTTTCTGATTGCCGAGACTAAACGAGTAGCCAGCAAACTATGTCCACCCAGTTCAAAGAAGTTATCATGTATGCCAACCTTCTCAACTCCCAGTAAATCCTGCCAGATTGCAGCTAGCTGCACTTCAATAGCTGTGGCAGGTGCTACATATTCTTTACTCGACAAGGCCGAACTGTCTGGTTCAGGCAAGGACTTCCTGTCGATTTTACCATTGTTATTTAAAGGCATCTCTTCCAGAAAAATCCAATGTTGAGGGATCATGTAGTCAGGTAGGTCCTGTTTCAGTGCTTGCTGCAATTCAGCCTTATCCGAATTGCCTTCAAGGACGGCATAGGCAATCAGTTGTTTCTCGCCATTGTGATCATTTTTAACTAAAACACAACTTTGGTTAACACCTGAAAGCATAGATAATGCATGCTCTACCTCTCCTAATTCTATCCGATAACCACGGATTTTTACCTGGTTATCTTTTCTACCAACAAACTCTATATTTCCATCAGGTAACCAGCGTGCTAAATCTCCGGTTTTATATAGTCGATCCCCTTTCCTGAATGGATTGCTTACAAACTTCTCGTTGGTTAATTCTTCCTGATTCAAATAGCCTCTGGCAACCCCGGAACCTCCGACTACTAGTTCTCCAACTACTCCCACAGGAACTAAATCAATATTTCCATTGATGATATAGGCGTAACTGTTCTTAATGGGCTTGCCGATTGGAAGTGCTTTATCAGTAATTTCTATTGAATGGGTAGTTGAGAAAGTAGTATTCTCTGTTGGACCGTATCCATTGATAATAGTCAGTGCAGGATATTGTTCTTTTACCTGATTGGTGAAATTAGACAGCACAATATCTCCACCTACTAACAAATACTCCAAAGATCCGAAAACACTTAAATCTTCTGCCACTACCTGATGGAACCATGAAGCAGTCATCCACATTGTTTTTACTTGCTTTTCCTGAATGAGTGCTTTCAGTTCAGCTGTATGCAACAAGGTTTCTGTGGTAGATAATATCAGGTTACCACCATTTAATAATGTTCCCCAGTACTCTATAGTCGTTGCGTCGAATGAAATTGATCCCGTAGATAGCCAAACTGTGTCCTTATTCAGTGCCACATAATCACAGCTGGTTGCCAGACTGACAATATTTCGATGTTCAACCTGAACACCCTTTGGACGACCGGTACTTCCTGATGTATAGATAATATAGGCCAGGTTATTTGCTGTCAGATCAATCGATACCGGTTCTGTAGATGATCCGTTTATTAATCCTGAATCCTTGTCTGCTAAAATAAGCTCCTCCACTCCATTAGTTGGAATAGTCTCAGCTATTGCTGAATCTGTCAAAAGGATATTGATCGATGCATCTGCAATCATGTAGTTGATCCTCTCCGAAGGATAAGCCGGATCAATTGGTACATAAGCTCCTCCCGATTTAAGAATACCCAGCACAGCGATCATCATTTCTGAGCTTCGCTCCAGACAGATACCTACTGAATCTTCCAGAGAAACTCCTTTATCAATCAAATAATGAGCCACCTGATTTGAGCGTTCATCTAAAGTTTGGTAGGTAACACTTTCTTCTTCAAAAGCAATTGCGACAGCATCAGGCGTTTCTTTGGCTTGCGCCTCGAATAATGCAACAACCGTTTCATCCTGAGGATAGCCTGCAAAAGTATCATTGTAAACATCAAGCAATTGAGTTCTTTCTTCCTCCTGAATCATCGTGACCGTGCTAAGCTGCGCTGATGGAGATGCCACAATAGCAGTCAGCAATTGCTGGTAGTGAACCAACATCCGTTCGATCGTTTCTTCCTTAAAAAGATCAGTTCGATAATTGATATTGACAGAGAATTGATTATCAATCTCATTGATTGTTACAGTTAGGTCAAACTTGGATGTGACCGCTCCCTGATCCTTGTAATGAGAGAATTCAATTCCTTCAATATTACCTAGATCAGCACTTTCCACATCAGGTGTATTTTGCAGTACAAACAGCACCTGGAACAATGGACTCACACTCATATCACGGGTCTTCACTACCCGCTCTACTACCTTCTCGAATGGTACCTGTTGATGATCGTAGGCTCCTAAAGTCGTTTGCTTAACCTCCTGTAACATGGCCTGAAAAGAGTTCTCCTCATTCACCTGCGTTCTCAGTGCCAGCGTATTCACGAAGAATCCGATCATGCCTTCCAGCTCCTGCTGCGTACGGTTAGCAATTGGTGTT